>NZ_JBLIWA010000026.1:0-25309 GCF_047525675.1 Streptomyces sp. 796.1
CGCGGGAGACCGTGGTCGTCGAGGTCGGCGGCAAGCGCCTCGAAGTCTCCCTCCCCGCCGCGTTCGGCTTCGCGTCCGCTCCGGCCCAGGCCGCCGGCGCCACCAAGGCCAAGCGGAAGAAGTCCAAGAGCGCGGGCGCCGCGGCCACCGGCGACGCGCTGGCCTCGCCGATGCAGGGCACCATCGTCAAGGTCGCCATCGAAGAGGGCCAGCGGGTCGAAGAGGGCGACCTCATCGTCGTCCTTGAGGCGATGAAGATGGAACAGCCGCTGAACGCGCACCGCGCGGGCGTCGTCCAGGGCCTGGAGGCCGAGGTGGGCGCCTCCGTCTCGTCCGGCGCCGTCATCTGCCAGATCAAGGACGACCAGCCGGCCGAGGAGCCCGAACCGCAGCTCGCGGCGGTCTGACCGACCGGCGGCCGTAGCCGGGCACGCCACCCCGGCGTGCGAGCCTGGAAGCACCCGCCGTCGACACCGGTCGGCGGCGGGTGGCCCCCGGCCCGGGCGGGCCGTACGCCGCGCACCGCACGCCGGGCACCGAGTGCAGCATCCGACAGGCCCCGACAGGCAGAAGGAGAGCGACATGGCGCGAGGACCCGTCGTCCGCAAGACGGCCGAGGCGGTGAGCGAGACCGGCGCGAAGAGCCTGGGCAGCGTCGACCACGTGGGCACCGTCGCGGTGGACGTGGCGGCCGGCACCACGTCGGCACAGTTCGCCAAGGCCATGATGACCTCGCCGCCCAAGTGGATCACCACCCTGATGACCCTGCGGGACAAGGCGGTCAAGCCGTTCGGGCTCAAGGGCGGCCACGTGGAGGCCACCGAGATCACCCCGGGCGCCTGGCTCGGCCCGATGCGCGTCATCGACGTGTCGGACACCGAGGTGATGGCGGGCAAGGACGACAAGCACCTCAGCTACCGGGTGACCTTCGCCGTCCGCGAGGGCGCCCACGGACCCGAGGGCGCGTGCAGCACCGTGGTCCGCTACAACGGCGCGTCCGGCAAGTGGTACTTCGCGGCCATCCGCCCCTTCCACTACCTGATCGTCAGCGACCTGGCCCGGCGCGGCGGCGCGAAGACGACGGGCTGAGGCGGGACGGCCGGGGCGCGGCGGGCCGGGGCAGAACGGGCTGACGGCGCGGCGGGCCGAGAGCACGGCGCCCCGGCGGGGCCACCCGGCCGTGCCGGGCCGCCCCGCAGCCCGCCGCCGTCGCCGCCCCCGGCGCCGGACGGAGCCGGCCCCGGCTACTCCAGGTCGAACTCGGCGGGCGCGATGCCCACCGCGAAACACGCCTCGCGGACGATGCCCTGCTCCGTCTTGTCGAAGTCGCCGTCGGCGCCGCCGATGACGATGCCGATCTGGATCACGGCCCGGGCCTCGGTCGGCTTCTTCTGCACCTTGCCGATGGTCTGCAAGACGCTCACCTTGCCCATGGCGAAGTCCCTGGTGAGCTGGTTGACGTAGTCGTCGAACCGGCGCTGGAGGTCGTCGGCGGGGAAGTTCTGGAGCACGTCGTTCGAGGCGATCAGGGCCGACACCCGTTGCCGCTCGGACGGGTCGACGGAGCCGTCGGCCGCCGCGACCAGCGCGCACATGGCCATGCTGGCGTCCCGGAACGCCCCGCTCTTCAACTCGGTCTTCTTCGCCTGCAACTGCGTCTGCATCGTCTGGGCGGAGTCCTTCAACCGGTCCCACAGGGCCATGATCGTCTCCTTGCGCGCTCACGCATCGGGGCTTGAAATCACCACGAGAACCCCCGGGCACCCCACGGAAGTTCCCCGTACGCGGGGACCGCGCCGCCGAACGGGTGAAGCGGAGGCTCAGGTTCCGGAGGGGTCCCGCGCGTGCCGCGTTAGAAGTGTCGAGCGGAACTTCCGCGAGGACTGGAGGTCCAACCGATGAGCACGCGACTGCACCGGCGCGCCGCGACCACCGCCGCGACCCTGACGATGGCCGGCGCCCTCGGCTTCGGCGTCCTGGCTCCCGCCGCACACGGCGCGGGCCAGGGGCCCTGCTACGACGGGCGGTGCAACATCACCGTGAAGAAGTCCCAGACCATCAAGGTCAACGGCAAGAAGTTCGGGTTCGGCAAGGTGAAGGTCACCCACGTCAACTCGGGCTCCGTCGGCTTCTCAGCCACCTCGGGCGGCATCTACCTCAGCGGCAGCACCAGCCCCGGCGGCTATGTGAAGCTCAACAACCTCAAGCTCTGGGTGAAGTCGGTCTCCGGCGGCAAGGCCAAGCTCGGTCTCTTCCCGACCAAGCACTGACCACCGGAGGCGGCCCGCCCCGTACGGGCCGCCGCCGGCGGGGGGTGCCGGGGGCGGACCACGTACCGGCGAACCGCGTCCGGACGGCCCGCGTACGGGCGGGCCGGGGCCGGACGGGCCCGCGTACGGACGGGCCCGCGTACGGGCGGGCCCGTCCGCGCGGCCGACCCACACGCACACCGCACCACCGGGCGGGACGCAGCTCTCGGGGGAACACCTCGGTACGGCACCACCGCGTATCGGGGTGGGCTGCGTCCCGCCCGTACGGCGCGGGTGCGTGCGGGGGCGACCGTACGACGGGGGGGTCGTACGAGTGGGGCGCGTACGGGGATGGCGTGTGCGGCCGGTGCGTACGGGCGCGGCGCTTACGGGGTGGCGTCAGTGGGCCAGCGGGTCCAGGTCCGCCGGGGAGACCTTGCCTTCGATCAGCGAGCCGAGTCCTTCGACGGCGCACAGGTCGGGCCGTTCGGCGATGTGGACGTGCATGCCGGTGCCCTGCGCCAGCAGTTCGTGCAGCCCGGTCAGCCGGGCGCTGCCGCCGGCCAGCACGATGCCCCGGTCGGCGAGGTCGGCCACCAGGTCGGGCGGGCAGCGGCGGAGGACGCCGCGCATCGCGTCCAGCACGCCGGTGAGCGGCGAACGGACGATGGCCTGCACGTCGGCGGTGTCCACCCGGACGGACTTGGCGAGCCCGGTGGTCACGTCACGGCCGTGCACCTCGGCGCCGCCGGCGGCCGGGTCCGCGTTCCGCAGCACCTCGTGCAGCGGGAAGCCGGTCTGCCCGGGCAGCAGCAGTTCGTGCCGGGTCCGCAGGTGTTCGAGCACGGCCCGGTCGATGATGTCGCCGCCCACCGGCACCTTCTCGGCGGCCACGATCGCCCCCAGCGACAGCACCGCGATGTGCGTGGTGGTCGCGCCGCACACCACCACCATCGTCGCCTCCGGCTGCGCCACCGGGAGACCGCAGCCCACGGCCGCCGCGATCAGCGTGTCCACCAGCTCGACCCGGCGCGCACCGAGCCCGGCCAGGGTCTCGACGGCGGCGCGCTGGGCGAGCGGGTCCGCGTCGTGCGAGACGCAGATGGCCGCCCGCAGCAGCGGCTTGCGGCGCCACGCGCGCCGCACCTTGTCGCCGACGAAGAACCGCAGCATCCGCTGGGCGATGTCGATGTCGACCACGGTGCCGCCGCTGACCGGCCGCACCACCTGGATGTGCCGGGGCGTACGGCCGGTCATCCGCTCGGCGAGCGTGCCGACGGCGATGAGCGAACCGGTGCGGGTGTTCACGGCCGCCACGGTCGCCTGGTTGACGATGAGCCCGCCATCCTTGACGTACACCCGGGTCCGGGCGGCACCGAGGTCCACGGCGACGGAACAGCGGCGCAGGTGTTCGAGGCTGAGGCTCACGGGTCACTCCTTCATGCGGTCCGACCGGCCGGCACCGGGGCCGCCGCCGACGGCCCCCCGTGCTCATCGTCCGAGCCCGCGGGGCGCACCGCGCGCTGTGCTACGCCGCCCGAATGACCACCACCCGCGCCCCGCCCGGCGCCCGGGCCCGCCCGCCGGCTACCGCCGCCTCCGCCCGCTTACGGCACGCCCTACTCCTTCGCGTCCGCGTAACACGCCACCACCGAGGGGGACAGCGGGAACCGCACCGGCGTGTCGCCGAAGGCGATCGTGCCCGCCAGGTCGGCCGCCGTCTGGACCGCCGTGCTGACCTGGGCGGCCTCCTCCTCGGGGCAGTGCACGATCACCTCGTCGTGCTGGAAGAAGACCAACTCGGCGCGGAGGGGCGCGAGTTCGCGGCGGAGCGCGGCCAGCATCAGCAGCGCCCAGTCCGCGGCGCTGCCCTGGACGACGAAGTTGCGGGTGAACCGGCCGCGGGCCCGCGCGCCCGCCCCGCCGCCGTACCCGCTGGGCCCCTCGTCGTCCTCCTGCGGCAGCCCGGCCTCGCCCGACTCCGCGTCCGCGCCGCCGGACGCGGGCGGGCAGGTGCGCCCCAGCCAGGTCCGCACGAGACGGCCCTCCTCGCCGGCGCGGGCCGCCTCGTCCACGTACTCCACCGCGGCCGGGAAACGGCGGCGCAGCGCGGCCAGGTGCTTGAGGCCGTCGCCCGACGTCTGCCCGTAGATCGCGCCGAGCAGCGCCAGCTTCGCCTGCGCGCGGTCGCCGGCGAAGGCCCGGTCGGACAGCGCCGCGTACAGGTCGCGGGTGCTGCCCGCCACCTCCATCAGCCCGCGGTCCCGGGAGATCGCGGCCAGCACCCGCGGCTCCATCTGCTCCGCGTCGGCGACCACCAGTCGCCACCCGGGGTCGGCGACCACCGCCCGCCGCACCACCTTGGGGATCTGGAGCGCCCCGCCGCCGTTGGTGGTCCAGCGGCCGGAGACGGTGCCGCCCGGCAGGTACTCCGGCCGGAACCGGCCCTCGCGCACCCACGCCTTGAGCCAGGCCCTGCCGTGCGCGGTGTGCAGCCGGTAGAGCTTCTTGTACTGCAACAGCGGCGCGACCGCCGGGTGGTCGATCTCCTGGAGCTCCCACGCCCGGGTGGAGCCGATCTTGATGCCGGCCCGGGCGAACGCCCTGACGATCTCGGCGGGCAGATCGGGGCGGACCCGGCTGCCGAAGGCCCGGGAGACCTCGTCCGCGAGCTCCGCGAGGCGCCGCGGCTCAAGCCCACCCGGATACCGCTCGCCCAGCAGCTCGTCGAGCAGCTCCCGGTGCACGTCGGCGCGCCAGGGCAGGCCGGCCCGCCGCAGCTCGGCGGCGATCAACATGCCGGCCGACTCGGCGGTGATCAGCAACCGCATGCGCGCCGGCTGGGCGAGGGCCGCCGTACGCGCCAACTGGTCGGCGTAGACGGCGAGCAGCGCGGTCAGCGGATCGGTGCCGGGCGGCAGCGGCACCGGGCCCGCGTCGAACAGCGACGGTTGGGTGTCGGCCGTGCGCACCGGCGGGTCGGCGGGCACCGGCAGCCCGCGCAGCCGCGCCCACGCGGCGGCCAGCGACCGCGGCTGCCGTCCCCACTGGCCCGCGTGGCCGAGCAGCAGCGTCTCGGCGACCTCCACGTCATAGCACCGCTCGACGCGCACGCCCGCGGCGAGCAGCGGGCCGTACGCCTCGGCGGTGGAGCGCCACACCCACCGCGTCACCTCGGGCCGCTCGCGCACCGCGGTCGCGAGGTCACGTGCGACGCGGACCGGCCCGGTGGGCCGGCCCGCGTCATCGACGGGGCAGAGACGAACACCCCCGTCATCCGTCTCTGCTACCGCCCATCTCATGTGAAGAGTCTTGCAGGGGGGTCTGACAATCCCGTGGCGAGAAACGGAATGCATCGTGCCGCTTGGCTGTCGCGCCGCCCGATCGCCGTGCCGCCCGGCGCCGCGACGGCCGAGCCGCCCGAAGGTGTTCCGCCCTGCGGAACGGGGCCGGCGTGCGGGGGTGCGTCCGTAGGGGCGGGGTGCGGTGGGGCGTCGAATACGGGAGGCGGCCCACACGCCGCCGTTCCCCGCCGGGTGTGTTCGGTGAACTTCTCGACCCCGTTCTCTGAATTCGCTCTCGTTTACCCGCGATTCACGTTCCCATGCCGGCGATACCCACCCCGGTCGGCGGTCCCATTCACTTCCGGTTGTGAATGCGATCGCACCCGGCGTACGCGTCTCCGTACGGCCAGTGCTGGACTTAGGGATTCCGGCCCCGCGCGGGTTCGCCCCGGAACCCGCGATATCCCCCGCGGGGTGCGCGAGAACAACCGGACGCGCCCCCGAGCGCACCATGACCCCGCGGTGTGCGCGCCCCTGCACTTACCCCCGCGGAGCGCTACCGATGGCAGCTCCGGAACCCATCCGTTCTGCTCGCCGGCGTCGCGGAATTCGTCCGAACTCTCCCGAAAGGACCGCTCTTTCCCCTGGCTCGATCCACGCATCCACACAAAAAACTGAAGCGGAAGACCAACCCTTTGGACATGCTTGGCGTCTCGTATATCGACTGCGTGAAGACCGACCTGCTCCGTAAGTTCCTTTCCGACCGTGGCAAGATCCGTAGTCGCCGGTGGCATGTGTCTCGGCCTGCCGGCAGCGGCAGTTGACGTGGGCGATCAACAACGCCCGCGAGGTGATGTCGTTGCCTTACGGCTCACGGTGATCATTCGGGTACGCCACGTGCACGTGCATCCGCTCATGCAGCAGCAGATGAACGGGACTATGATCCGGGGTAGTTGACGACTGCAATCACCCACGGAGAGTTCTGTGCACCACGCGTATAACGGCATGGCGGCGACGGACCTCCCGGGGGCCGTCTGGCAGAAGAGCCAGCACAGCAATTCGCAAGGTTCCTGCGTGGAATTCGCGAAGCTGCCGGGCGGAAACGTCGCCATGCGCAATTCCCGCTATCCGGACGGTCCGGTGCTCGTCTACACGCCCGCCGAGATCCAGGCGATGCTGCTGGGCGTGAAGGACGGGGAGTTTGACCACCTGGTGGGTGATTGACCGTTTCCGGGGCCTCCGCCGCCCCGGCGTGGACGCACCGCCCCGCGGGGCGGATGAATGCCCACGGGTCGGCGGAATCCACCGGACCGCCGCCGAACGCCGCCCCGCCGCGCACCACCCCGCGCGCGGGGCGCCCGTTTCCCCACCCGACCCAGAATCCAGCCGCGGCCCACCCTCTTTCCCGAGCCCGCTGGTTTCCCCCCGCCCTGAGCCCGGCTGGGCTCCCGGCCCCGAGCCCGTTTTGGGGCTCCCGCCCCCTGGGCCCGTTCGGGCGGGTTCTCAGGTCCTGCGCCCGGTTCGGGTTCCCTCGCCCGGGCCCGGCTCGGGTGCTCGGGCCTTGAACCTGGTTCGGGTTTCCGCACCCTGCCCCGGGCTTCCCCGCCGCGCCCCGGCCCGCTCTGGGCCCCCGCCGCGCCCCCGGCCCGCCCGGCTTCCCCGCCGGGCCCGCCCCGGCCCGCGCCGCAGCCGCACCCGCGACCCGCCCGTGAGCCAGCCGCTACCTCCCGCCACAGCCGCCCGGTACCGGCCGTTTCGGTACGGGCCGCGCGCCGCGCCCGCGCGGCCTCCGCTCGGCTTCCGGTCGGCCTTCCGCTCGGCCCGTCGGCCGCCCCTCCGCTCCGCGGCCCCGCCTGCCCACGCGCTAGGGGAGGCGGAGGCCGGGCCGAGCGGCGCGGCCGGGCGCGGGAGCGGTGGGGTGCGGCAGGTGGGGGCGTAGCGCGGTGCGGTGCGCGCGCCATGGGGTGGTGGACGACGGGCGGGCGCGTCCCGGGGGCGCGGGGCAGACGGGGACCGGTCGGCGCGGCGGAGGCCCACCCCGACGGGCGTCTACGCCCGCTGGACGGGCGCCGCGCCGGCCTGCCGCCCGCAGTGTGCGGAGGTCAGGGGTCCGCGCGGCGGGCGGCGCGGTGCGGGACGCGGCGGGGTGCGGGACCTGGCGTACGGGGCGTGCGACCTGGTGGAGCGCGCGGGATCAGCGGGGGCCCGGTACGGGATACGGCGCGGCGGCGCCGCGTCGCCCCATCGGGTGGATGCCGCTCCCCGCGCGTCCACCGGTCGGGGGAGCCGCCCGGCGGCGGCCGGCCCCCGCCGCCGACCCCACGCCGTTCACAGGCTGCTCCCTTCCCGAACCGCTGCCGGACCGGGGGCTGACCCGCTACCGAACCGCTGCCGGCGCACCGCCGCCCCACCGCCGGACCGCGCTCGACCCGCCGCCGGCTCGGGGCCGCCCGGGGGAGCCGGACGGCCCCGCACGGACCGGACGGGGCTTCCGTAGTCATATGCGCCAACTTCGGTGCCCCCGGCGCGGCCGGCGCCCCATCGCGCCGCTGGCGCACGCCCACGGCACGCCAGGGCACGGCAGAGCGCACCGCGGCGCCTGGCCGCGGTGGCGGATACGCGTCGGTGGTGCGCCCGGTTCAGCCTTCGCCGCGGGGCAGTTGGAACAGGGCCCAGACGACCTTGCCCCGCAGCGTGCCGGCCAGCGGGTGCCAGCCCCAACTGTCGCTGAAGGACTCGACGAGATAGAGGCCGCGGCCGGATTCGGCCGCTCCGTTCAGCTCCGGGAAGAGCGAGGTGTCGCCCGTGACCGGGCTGACCTCGCTCGGGTCGCGCACCGCGCAGACCAGCCGCGACGTCCAGCGCATCAGGTGCAGGCGTACGGCCGGTTCGGTCACGGCCATGGGGCCGCCCCCGTGACCGGCCCCATGGCCTGCTTCTGGAGAGGACGCGATCGGCTCGCGGTCCTCGCTCGGCAGCGCGTGCCGCAGCGCGTTGGTGACCAGCTCGGATACGACCAGTGCCACGTCGTCGAAGAGATCGGGCAGGTCCCAGCCGTGCAGGGTGGCTCGGGTGAACTCACGCGCGCCCTTGACGGCGTCGTAGCGAGCCGCCAGAGCGCACGAGGCAGAGTGTGAAAGAGCCGACGGGTCGATGGGAGGAAGGCCCCGCCATAACGGCTCGACCATGGTCGATCCTCTGGTCCCCATGCGAGGCACTCCTGGCATTCGTGGCCGTGACGACCCTGGCTGGATCTGCAAACAGCGTGCACGTGCGCGAGTTCCAGGATTCCCAATGACCGGGACAGATGCAAGGGCAGATGCACGTGCACGTGGCCGGTTTGCGATGAAGTGGCCGCGTTAGCAAGGAATTCTTCTTGGTGTCACTTGCGTCCGTCCCGTGCTTCGGTAACGAGATGGGCACTCAACGGAGCCTAGAAGTGGCAGACTTCGCGGCCGGGGGTCCGTGGGGGACGTACCCGCGAGGGTACGGAACGTACAGGGAGGGTCACGGAAATGGCCACAAGTGAGTCGAGTGGATCGGTTGTACGCCGCATCCTCCTGGGCTCTCAGCTCCGACGGCTGCGTGAGTCGCGCGGCATAACGCGTGAGGCGGCTGGTTATTCGATCCGTGCTTCCGAGTCCAAGATCAGCCGCATGGAGTTGGGCAGGGTGAGCTTCAAGGCACGCGACATCGAGGACCTGCTCACCCTCTACGGGGTTGCGGACGACGCGGAGCGTTCGGCGCTGCTCGGGCTCGCCAGGGAGGCCAATGTGGCGGGGTGGTGGCACAGCTACGGCGACGTGCTGCCCGGCTGGTTCCAGACCTACGTCGGGCTTGAGGGTGCCGCCTCGCACATCGGCGTCTACGAGGTCCAGTTCATCCACGGCCTGCTCCAGACCGAGGGGTACGCGCACGCCGTGGTCACCCGCGGCCAGCGCGACGCGTGTGCCTCCGAGGTCGACCGGCGGGTCGCGCTGCGCCTGGAACGGCAGAAGCTGCTGGTCTCGGAGCGCGCCCCGCATTTCCACACGGTGCTGGACGAGGCCGCGCTGCACCGACCGTATGGCGATGCCACGGTGATGCGCACCCAACTGCGGCACCTGCTGGACATTTCGGAGCAGCCGAACGTCACGCTCCAGGTGATGCCGTTCAGCTTCGGCGGGCACTCGGGGGAAAGCGGCGCCTTCACCATGCTGCGCTTCCCGGAGCCCGATCTGCCGGACATCATCTATTTGGAGCAGCTCACCAGCGCGCTCTATCTCGACAAGCGGGAAGAAGTGACGCAATACGTCCGGGCGATGGAGCGGCTGCGTGACGACAGCCTCTCCCCGGCAAAAACACGGGATTTGCTGAGGTCCCGTCTTCAACTGATGTGAGCGCTCATTACGATGACAGTCCATCAGGAGACCCCGCCCAGCCCCCGGGTGGCCAGCAGCCTCCCGGCCTTCAGATAAGGGATGGCATGTCCTACTTCTCCGAATTGGCCTATCAGTACATCGACGGCG
The DNA here is from genome assembly GCF_047525675.1 of Streptomyces sp. 796.1. Taxonomy (NCBI): domain Bacteria; kingdom Bacillati; phylum Actinomycetota; class Actinomycetes; order Kitasatosporales; family Streptomycetaceae; genus Streptomyces; species Streptomyces sp. 796.1. The sequence continues at coordinate 10,042 of NZ_JBLIWA010000026.1, forward strand.
AGTGGCGGGTCGGGAGCGGCTCGTGGGACATCGTCGACTTCAATCCGTACGACGGTGAGAAGCTCACCTCGATCACCATTGCCACGGCCGACGAGATCGACCAGGCGTACCGCGCAGCGGAGCGGGCGCAGCGTTCCTGGGCCGAGGTGAACCCGTACACCAGGCGGCTGGTGTTCGAGCGGGCGCTGCGCATCATCGAGGACCGTGAGACGGAACTCGCCGACGCCATTACGGCCGAGGTCGGCGGGACGCAGCGCAAAGCCGCGTTCGAACTCCAGATCGTGAAGGAGTTCCTGCGCGAGGCGGTGCAACTCGCACTGCGCCCGGAGGGGCGCATTCTGCCGTCGCCGATCGACGGCAAGGAGAACCGCGTCTACCGGGAGCCGGTCGGCGTCGTCGGCGTCGTCAGCCCCTTCAACTTCCCCTTCCTGCTGTCCGTCAAGTCGGTCGCCGCGGCCATTGCGCTCGGCAATGCGGTGGTGCTCAAGCCGCACCAGAACACCCCGATCTGCGGTGGCGGACTGGTCGCCAAGGTCTTCGAGGACGCCGGGCTGCCGCCGGGCGTGCTCAACGTGGTGGTGACCGACATCGCCGAGATCGGTGACGCGCTGATCGAGCACCCGGTGCCGAAGGTGATCTCGTTCACCGGCTCCGACAAGGTCGGTCGACACGTGGCCACCGTCGCCGCGGCCGGGTTCAAGCGCACGGTCCTGGAACTCGGCGGCGACAGCGCGCTGATCGTCCTCGACGACGCGGACGTCGACTACGCGGTGGACGCGGCCGTCTTCAGCCGCTTCGTCCACCAGGGCCAGGTCTGCATGGCCGCCAACCGGGTGCTCGTGGACCGGGCGGTGGAGCGCGAGTTCACCGAGAAGTTCGTGGCCAAGGTCAAGAGCCTCAAGGTCGGCGACCCGCGCGACCCGCAGACCCACATCGGCCCGCTGATCAACGAGGGCCAGGCCGAGGCCATCAGCGGCATGGTGGAGCAGAGCATCGCCGACGGCGCACGCGCCCTGCTGCGCGGCACCGCCCGCGGCACGCTCGTCGAGCCGACCGTCCTCACCGACATCAACACCGAATCCGCCGTGTACGGGCAGGAGTTCTTCGGCCCCGTCGTGATGCTGATCCCCTTCGACGGCGAGGAGGAGGCGCTGCGCATCGCCAACGAGTCGCCGTACGGACTCAGCGGCGCGGTGCACACCGGTGACGTGGAGCGCGGCGTACGGCTCGCGCGCCGGGTGCGGACCGGGATGATCCACGTGAACGACGGCACCGTGCACGACGAGCCGATCGTCCCGTTCGGCGGCGAGAAGCTGTCCGGGTTGGGGCGGCTCAACGGCGATGCGATGGTGGAGTGTTTCACCACCACCAAGTGGATCTCCATCCAGCACGGCCGCAGCGTCTTCCCCTTCTGACGCCCACACCCCCCGCCGCTCACCCGTTCCTGCTGCCCCGCGCGGTACTCACCGTCCGTACCGCCCCCACCGTTCGTACCGTTCCCGCTGTTCGTACCGTCCCCACCGTTCCCGCGCCGTCCGGGGCCCGCTGGCCAGGGTCCCCTTCCACCGCCGGCCGCCGCACCCTCCCCCTCGGCCCGGGGCGCTTCCGCCGCACGTCGGAGCGCCTGCCGCGACGGACCGAGGGGCCGTGCCGCGCCGCCGGACGACGCCCGGAACCCGCTGCCGCGCAAGCCGCTTCCCTACGGTCCCGTTCCCGTACGGCGTCGGCCCGTACGCCTCCGTCCCCCGGTCACGGCCCCGTATCCGTACCGCCTCCGCCGCCCCGTTCTGGGGTCTGACGCAGGGCGCGGTGGGCCGCCGGAGGGAATGCGCGAACCCGTGCCGCACGACCCGCCCCTTGCGGACCGAAGCTGTCCGCAAGGGTCCCTAACGTGTTCTTCATCGAGGCCGGGACAGCGCCCCGGCCCCCTGAGGAAGGCGGACCACATGCCCACTTTCGTTGACGCCGAACCCCGTGGCGACGAGCGCACCGCGCTCCTCAACTACCTGGACGCCCAGCGCGGCGCCGTCCGCCGTGCGGCGGGTGGGCTCACCGACGAGCAGGCAGCCCAGCGGCCCACGGTGAGCGAGCTGTCGCTGTCCGGCCTGGTCAAGCACCTGGCCGAGGTGGAGCAGAACTGGATCATGGGCACGCTCGCCGGTCGCCCGGAGGAGACCACGCAGCGCACGCCGGAGAACTGGCACGAGTCGTTCGCGGCGACGGGCGACGAGACGCTGGCCGGGCTGCTGGACTTCTACGAGCGGGTCGCCCGGCAGACCGACGCGTACGTCCGCTCACTGCCGGACCTGGACGTGGTCGTCACGCTGCCCGCTGCGCCCTGGTACCCGCAGGACCGGGACCGCAGCGCGCGGTGGATCCTGCTGACGCTCATCCAGGAGACCGCCCGGCACGCCGGGCACGCGGACATCGTCCGGGAGGCGATCGACGGCAAGACCGCGTTCGTGCTGGTCGACGAGGCGGGTGCGGGCGCGGTGTGAGCGCCGGTCCCCGGTCGCCCGCCCTGGCCGGCGAACGAGCAGCCGGCTACTCCGGCGGCTCGGTGAGCGCCTCGCGCAACTCCTCCGCCCGGCGCAGCGCATCGCCGGCCCCCGCCCGCTCGGCCGCGGCCAGCGGCACGCCGGCGGCCCGGTCCAGGAGGGCCGCCGCCTGGTCGGGCCGGTCGAGCCGGAGGGCGAGGTCGGCCCGCAGCACCAGCGCGGCGAAGAGCTGCGGGGGAGTGGGCCGCACCCCGGCGGCGCCCCCGTCCGCAGCCGCCCCGCCCACCGGCGCCGCCCCACCCGTCCCGTCCGCCGGTATCGGCGCCGCCACAGCAGCCCCGTCCACCGCCGCAGCCACCCCGCCCGCCGGCGCCGGCGCGCCCACCCCGTCCGCCAGCTCCAGCGCCCCCGCCTCGGTCAGGGCCCGGTCCAGGACGCGGGCCGCGTGGCGGTGGTCGCCCTTGGCATCCCCAAGGAGCGCCGCAAGATGGAGAGCGCGGGTGAAGGCGCCGGTCGGGTACGGGGCGTGTTCAAGGCTCTCGCCGTTCGGCTGGCCGACCCGCAGGCAGTTCCCGCCGGGGTCGGTGACCAGGAACTGCCGTACCCCGTACGTGGTGTCGCGCAGCGGCCCGATCCGCGGCAGGCCCCGGGTGGGCACCCGCCCGTACGCCGCCTTGAGGCCGCTGCGGAACGCCCGGTGCAGCCCGTCCACGTCGTCGGTGTTGATCAGGCAGGTGCTGTACGAGGCGGCCGGGTCGTACCGGGACATGCCGAAGAAGTGCAGCCCGATGTCCCCGCGCTGGACCACCGCGTACGGGTTCGGCCGGGTCTGTTCGAAGGTCACGTCGAAGCCGAGCGCGCGGTAGAAGGCCAGGGTCTCCGGGATCGAGCGGCACGGGAGGATGGGCGTGGTCGTCTCCGTCATGCCGGCGAGCGTGGCAGCCGGAGGCTCGGCTAGTCAAACTTGAATAGCACTCCTGCCCGTCTACCCTTGACCTTGTCAAGAGGTGCGGGCCGGGGTGAGACGGAGTGACGGGCTGATGTCGGCGATGCGGTTGTTGGTGCTCGGGGCGGTGCGCCACCACGGGCGGGCGCACGGCTACATGGTGCGCAACGACCTGGAGTACTGGGGCGCCAACGACTGGGCCAACACCAAGCCGGGCTCCATCTACCACGCGCTCAAGCAACTGGCCAAGCAGGGCCTGCTGCTCGCGCACGACGTGGCGCCGAGCGTGGCGGGCGGCCCGCCGCGGGTGGAGTACGAGATCACCGACGAGGGCGAGGAGGCGTTCTTCGCGCTGCTGCGGAAGTCGCTGAGTGACGGCAAGCCCAAGCTCGACCTGCTCAGCGCCGCCATCGGGTTCATCGTGGAGCTCCCCCGCGAGGAGGTCATCGCCCTGCTCAAGCAGCGGCTCGCCGGCCTTGAGGACTGGCGCACCTCGGTGACCGAGTACTACACGCCGGCCGAGGGGCCCGCCTCGATGGGGCACATCGGCGAGATCATGGAGCTGTGGGTGACGACCGCCGACGACGGCCTGAAGTGGACGCGCGGCCTGATCCAGCGGCTCGAAGCCGGTTCGTACGTCATGGCGGGCGAGGGCGAGACCTTCAAGGGTGTGCTCCCCGAGGGCGCCGAGAATCCGTACGCCACCGGCCCGCACCCGGGTGACGAGGCGGCGGGCGGTCCGCGGCGGGAGGGCTGACGGGCCGGCCCCGGGCTCCTGAGGTGGCCCGGCCGCGCGGGATCGGCCCGCGGGAGTGATTAATCAAGTTTGACTAATGCCGGAGTCGGCGCTACCTTCTGCGCTCCTAGTCAAGTTTGACTAATGGGCTGCGGCGCGCCGGCGCGGCGCGGCCCGTGGCTCGATGGCTGGAGGGGAAGGCATTGGCAGACCACGATCGCGCGATCGTCGTCGAGGGCCTGCGGAAGGAGTACGGCACGCACCGGGCGCTGGACGGGCTCGACCTGAGCGTGGAGCGCGGCACCGTGCACGGGGTGCTCGGCCCCAACGGGGCGGGCAAGACCACCTCGGTCCGCATCCTCGCGACGCTGCTGCGGCAGGACGGCGGGCGGGCCGAAGTGGCCGGCTTCGACGTGCTGCGGCAGCCGGACGAGGTGCGGTACCGGATCGGGTTGCTCGGGCAACATGCCGCGCTCGACGAGGAGTTGAGCGGCTGGCAGAACCTGGAGATGTTCGGCCGGCTCTACCACCTCGGGGCCAGGGGTGCGGCGCGGCGGGCGGACGAACTGCTCGCCCAGTTCGACCTGGCCGAGACGGGGCGGAAGGCCATCAAGCAGTACAGCGGCGGCATGCGGCGCCGCCTCGACCTCGCGGCGGGGCTCATCATGCGCCCCCAGGTGCTCTTCCTGGACGAGCCCACGACCGGGCTCGACCCGCGCGGCCGGCGCGAGGTGTGGAGCGCGGTCCGCTCGCTGGTCGGCGACGGTACGACGGTGCTGCTCACCACCCAGTACCTGGAGGAGGCGGACCAACTCGCCGACCTGATCACCGTCATCGACCGGGGCCGCGCCATCGCCGAGGGTACGGCGGACGAGTTGAAGACCGCGATCGGCGGCGACCGGATCGACGTGGTGCTGCACCGTGCCGATGACCTGCCGGCCGCCGCGGCCGTGGTGGCCCGCGCGGCCCGCACGGAGGCCGTCGAGCAGGACCCGGACGCGCTGCGGGTCAGCGCCCCGGTGGTGGACCGGATCGCCGTACTGACCCAGACCGTACGGGAGTTGGCGGCGGCCGGCATCGAGGCCCGGGACATCGCACTGCGCCGGCCGACCCTGGACGAGGTGTTCCTTGAGCTGACGGGGGCGCGGCCGGAGGAGGGGGCCGGAGGCGGCCCCGGGGCCGGGGCCGAGGTTGGGCAGGGCGGTCGAAGCAGGCAGGACAGGCGGGACAGACAGAGCGGGCAAGGCAGTCAGGGCGGGCGGGGGGCCGGGGCATGACGGAGATCGCAGGGACGGACCTGGTGGTGGTGGCGCGGCCGGCCGGTGCGGCCGGTCGCATCGGATGGGCGCTGACCGACGCCTGGACCATGACCCGCCGCGAACTGGCCCACTGGGCGCGGCAACCGGTGCAGCTCCTGGTCGGGCTGGTCTTCCCGGTGATGATGCTGGTCATGTTCGCGTACTTCATCGGCGGCGGCATGGAGGTGGCCGGCGGCGGGGACTACAAGGAGTTCCTGTTCCCCGGGATGCTCGCGCTGACCATGGCGTTCGGCCTGGAGTCGACGATGGTCTCGATCACCACGGACCTCAACAAGGGCGTGCTCGACCGGTTCCGGGCGATGCCGATGAGCCGGTCGGCGGTGCTGGTCGGGCGCAGTGTGGCGGACATGATCGAATCCCTGGTCAGCGTGGTGGTGTTGCTGCTGGCCGGGCTGCTGATGGGCTGGCGCTGGCACGGCGGCCTCGGCGCGGGGCTGGCGGCGATCGGGCTGCTGCTCCTGCTGCGCTTCGCGATGCTGTGGCTCGGCATCTACCTGGGCATGGCGGCGGGCAAACCGGAGCTGGTGCAGGCGGTGCAGATCCTGGTCTGGCCCGTCGGCTTCCTCTCCAACGCCTTCACCTCGGCCGACACCATGCCGGACTGGCTCGGCGCGATCGCCGAGTGGAACCCGATGTCGGCCACCGCGACAGCGGTCCGCGACCTGTTCGACAACCCCGGCTGGGGCGGCGACTCCTGGGCCGCCGACCATGCGGGCCTGCTGGCGATCTGCTGGCCGCTGGCGCTGCTCGCGATCTTCTTCCCGCTGGCGGTACGACGCTATCTGCGGCTGGGCGGTTAGCCGCACGGGGCCTGCGGCGCTGGCCGGGCCGGGCCTGCGGGGCGGGCGGGCCCGGCCAGGGTGCCCCGCTCTGCGGTGGGGCTGCGGGGGCTGGGCCGGGGCGGGGCGGTGTGTGGGCTGGTGCCCGTGGCGCTCGGCCCGTGCGGCGGACGGCTGCGGGCGCCGGCCGCGCCGCCAGATAACCGTACGGTGACATGGCGTGACATGACATGACGCGATGGGGCGGGGCGGGGTGCGCGGGTGTGGCTGCTCGTGGGGGTGGGCCGGTGGCGCGGGGCCCGAGTCGCGGGGGTCCGCGGGCGTGCGCCGGGCCGGGCCGGCGGCGGGCCTGCCACGCTCCGGGGGCCGGCCCCGCGACGCTCCGGCGGTCGGCCCGGGTCCGGCCGTCGGCCCCGCACGGCCTATCGTGGAGACATGGCTGACGCTGAATTGATCCGCATCGTCTCCCGTTCCTCGCCGATGGCGCTGGCCCAAGTGGAGCGCGTACGGGCGGAGTTGAGCGTGCTGCGGCCCGGGGTCAAGACGGCCGTGGTGCCCGTGACGACCTCGGGTGACAAGTGGCTCGGGGACCTGTCCAAGCTCGGTGGGAAGGGGGCGTTCACCAAGGAGGTGGACGCCGCGCTGCTGGCCGGCGAGGCGGATCTCGCGGTGCACTGCGTCAAGGACGTGCCGGCCGACCGGCCGCTCCCGGCGGGCACCGTCTTCGCCGCGTACCTCAAGCGCGACGACATCAGGGACGCGCTGGTGCACCCCGGCGGCCTCACCCTGGACGAGCTCCCCGAGGGGGCGCGCATCGGCACCTCGTCGGTGCGCCGGGTCGCCCAGCTCGCCATCTCGCACCCGCACCTGGAGTGCGTGCCGATGCGCGGCAACGCCAACCGGCGGCTGGAGAAGCTGGCCGACGGCGTGGTGGACGCGCTGCTCCTCGCGGTCTCCGGGCTTGAGCGCATCGGCCGGCCCGACCTGATCACCGAGGCCCTGTCGGTGGAGACGATGTGCCCGCCGATCGGCGCCGGCGTCCTAGCCCTCCAGTGCCGTGAGGACGACACCGCGACCATCGAGGCCGTCACCGACCTCGGCGACCGCGACACCTGGCGCGAGACCACCGCCGAGCGGATGCTGCTGCACGTGCTCCAGGGCCACTGCAACTCGCCGATCGCCGGTTACGCCAGGGCCGAGCGGGACGGCCGGCTGTCGCTGCGGGCCCGGGTCTTCACCCCGGACGGCAAGACCGTGCTCGACGCCCACGAGTGGGCCGGCCCGCTGGACCCGGCGACGCTGGGCACCTCGGTCGCCGTCGCCCTGCTCCGGCAGGGCGCCCGCGAACTGATCGACACGATCCCGCACTGACGGGGGCGTCCCGCGCGGGGGCGGCGCGACCGGTTCCGGCGTGCGCCGGGCCGCGCGCTGGCCGGGTGGCCCGGCGCCGCCGGGCCACGGCGCGAAACCGCCCCCCACCAGGGCGTCCGCCACCCAGCGTCCGCTACCCCGCGCTCGCCATCGACAGCTTCACGGCGAAGCCCAGGAACGCGGCGCCGGCGCCGGCGGACAGGCTCGCGGTGAGGCGCTTGCGGCGGCGGAAGGTCGCCGCGAGGTACGTACCGCTGAAGATCAGGATCGACAGGTACGTGATGCTGAAGAGCTGCGCCCAGGCGCCCAGCGCGACGAACGAGAGCGCCGGGTGGGCGTAGTCGGGGTCGACGAACTGCACGAAGAAGGAGATGAAGAAGAGGATCGCCTTCGGGTTGAGCAGGCTCACGATCAGGGCCCGCCGGAAGGGCCGCTCGCCGCTCGCCCGGCCCGCTGCGGCGGCCTCCGCGGCGGGGGCTCCCGACCCGGCGGCGGCTGCGGTGGCGGTGGCCGAGCCGGTCGCCTCGCCCGGCGCGGCCTGCTCGCCATGGCGCCGCCACAGCGCCCAGGCGCCGCGCAGCATCCCGATCGCCAGCCAGGTCAGATAGCCCGCACCCGCGAACTTCACGACGGAGAACACCACCGGGCTCGCCTTGAGCAGCGAGGCCACCCCGCCCGCCGACAGGACCATGAGCACCGTGTCACCGCAGACCACGCCGCCCGCCGCCTGGTAGGCGACGCGCGGGCCGCGACGGGCGGCGACGGAGACGACATAGAGGGAGTTCGGTCCCGGCAGCAAGATGATCAGCGCCAGGCCCGCGAGATACGTCGGTAGGTCCGTTATCCCCAGCATGAAGCGCAGGATGTCATCCGCGACGATCTCGCCCCAAGGGTTTTGGAGCACCCTCCGACGAGGCGTGCGACACAGCGCGGCCGGCGGCTGCGCCTCTCGTACGCGCGTCTCGTACGGGCCGGGCGCCGTGGGTCGGGCGCCGTGGGCCGGGCTGCGGGGCGAGCGGCGCGCGTGTGCCGGTGCGGGGAAGCGGAGAAGCAGGGGACGTACGAGCAGGACGCGCGGGCACGGGGAAACAGGAGGTACGGGCACCGACGCACGGGCACGCGAGATGCGGGCGCGGCGGATCGGCCGGACGGGTGGCGGGGACCGGTTCGCGCGGAGCGCAGGATGGCGCGGGTGCCGGGTGCCGGGTGCGGAGGGCGTGGCCGGGCGGCGGTGCGGACCCGCCGCGGAGCCGCCCGGTGGTGGGGCGGGCCCGCGGCGGGCGGGGTCAGCTCTTGGGGGCGATCACGACCGCCGTGCCGTACGCGCAGACCTCGGTGCCCACGTCGGCGCCGGAGGCCACGTCGAACCGCATCATCAGGACCGCGTTGGCGCCGCGGGCGCGGGCCTGCTCGACGAGCCGTTCCATCGCCTCGTTACGGGTCTCGACCAGGGTCTTGGTCAGGCCCTTCAGCTCACCGCCCACCATCGACTTCAGGCCAGCGCCGATCTGGCTGCCGAGGTGGCGCGAGCGCACGGTGAGCCCGAAGACCTCGCCGATGACGTGCTGCACGTCATAGCCGGGCACGTCGTTGGTGGTGACGACCAACACGTCGGTCCCCTGCTGCTGGCCGCCGCCGTACTCTTCGATGCCCATCGCGCTACCTCCTGTTGTCCCACACGACGGGTGTGCGTGCGGGCTCCATGTGTCTTTCCGGAGATCATGACGCACGAAGGCGTCCGGGGGTTGGCTGGGCTGGAACGGGTGGGGGACGTCTGGCGTTGATACTTTTGGGCGGCACACCGCACCCCGCCGTACGCCGTCAGCTCCTCCCACTGCGACCGGGTTGCCTGCGCCGCCTGCACCCCCTGATCCAGGAGCCCCGTCACCCGTGACCACTCTCGCGCTTGGCCCCAGTTGGCTCGACCCGGACCACTTGATCGACCAGTTCGGCATCTATGGCGTGCTCGCCATCGTCTTCGCCGAGTCGGGCCTGCTCATCGGCTTCTTCCTGCCGGGTGACTCGCTGCTGTTCACCACCGGTCTGCTGGTCACCACCGACAAGATCACGATGGACCTGTGGCTGGTCTGCGTGCTGGTGGTGCTCGCGGCCGTCCTCGGCGACCAGGCCGGATACCTCTTCGGCCGCAAGGTGGGGCCCAGCCTCTTCAAACGGCCCGACTCCAAGCTCTTCAAACAGGAGAACGTGGAGAAGGCGCACGAGTTCTTCGAGAAGCACGGGCCGAAGTCGCTGGTGCTGGCCCGCTTCGTGCCGATCGTGCGGACGTTCACGCCGATCATCGCGGGCGTCAGCAGGATGAACTACCGCTCCTTCCTCATCTTCAACGTCATCGGCGGCGTGCTCTGGGGCGCGGGCGTCACGCTGCTCGGTGCGGGGCTCGGCAAGGTCGAGTGGGTGCACTCCAACATCGAGGCGATGCTCGTCGGCATCGTGCTGCTGTCGGTGGTGCCGATCGCGATCGAGTTCCTGCGCGCCCGCAGCCAGTCCAAGAAGGCCGCGGCGGCGGGCGGCGGGGCCGCGCCGCGCAGCGGTGCCGAGGGTGACGGGGCGGAGCAGGACGGCCCCGGCGCCATCGGCGGCGGCCCGTCGGGTCCCGGCCTCGGCGGCCCCGGCGGCGCGCGCGCCGACGTCTTCGGCCACCCGGGCGCCCACGGCGGCCAGCAGCAGCCCGGCCAGCAGCGGACCGGGCAACAGCAGCAGTCCGGCCAGCAGCAGTACGGCGGCCAGCGCCCCGGCGCCGCACCGGCCGGCCAGCCCGACCCGTACGCGCAGGGCCAGCAGCAACACCACCCCGGCCAGCAGGCCCAGCAACAGCAGCAACACCAGGCCCAGCACCCGCAGCAGCAACGCGCCGCGCAGCCCGCCCAGCAGGCGTACCCGGGCCAGCAACAGCCCGGCCAGGGCCACGCTCAGGGCCAGAGCCAGAGCCAGTACGACACCGCCGGCTACCAGGACCCGCAAGGCTACCCGGGCCAGCAGCAGGGTTACCCGGCCGACCAGGGCCACGGCCAGCAGCCCGGCGGCTACCAGCAGCAGCCGCACCAGCCCCAGCAGGGCTACTACCAGCAGCAGCCCCAGCCCCAGCAGGCCGCGCACCAGCCGCAGCACAGCGGCTACGACCCGCAGCAGGGCTACCAGGCCCAGCAGGGCGGGTACGACCAACAGCAGGGCTACGGCCAGCAGGGCCAGGGCTACCCGGGCCAGCAGGCCCAGCAGCAGCCCGGCGGTTACGGCTACCCGGCCCAGCAGCCGTACGGCACGGACGCCGCCTCGTACGGCACACAGGACCCCTACGCCGCCCCGGGCCCGTACGGCGCGCAGGACCAGTACGGCGACCAGTACGGCACGCAGGACCCGTACGCCCAGGACCCGTACGGCACGCAGGACCCCTACGGCGGGCCGGGCGACGGGGGACCGCAGGACCCGCCGGGGCGGCGCGCCCGCCACTGACTCGCTGAGCAACGCGCCCGCAGGCGCGCGCAGTCCGCCAGCCCCCGGGCCACCGCCCGGGGGCTGTCGCATGGGGTCACCGGCCGCCCAAGACGGGCGGTGTCGTACGGGACCACGGGCCGGAGCCAGGCGGCACCGCGGGCCGGTGTCGGATGGCACTACGGGCCGGCGTCGTACCGCCACCCGGCCGACGGATGGCGGGTGACCTGTGCACTTCGGGGAAGACGGTGCACACTGGGCGCCCCGGCCGACGATCAGGCATCGTGGCTGAGGGGCACGGCGGGCTGGCGAGGAGAGAGGGCACGTGGCCTCACAGGCACAGGGCAAGCAGGACATGGGCAGCACGGGTGACGGGGAAGAGCTGGGGGAGCGCAGGCCGCACCCGGACGAGGTGCACAGCGCCTTCACCCCGCCGCTCGGGCTGCCGCTGCCCTCGCACCCGGCCGAGGACGAGCACCCGACGTCGGAGTTCGCCCTGCCGGTGGGGCTGCCGCCGGAGGTGGTGGAGCCGCTGCCGGAAGCTGAGGGGTCCGCCTTCGTGGCGCCGGGTTCAGCCGGTCAGGAAGCGGCACCCGCGGGACCCATCGGCAGCACAGCCTCCGGCCACGGCGCAGCGCGCGGCCCCGCCTTCACGCCGCCGCACGGCATCCCCGCCATTCGGCTCACCAAGGAGACGCCCTGGCAGGACCGGATGCGCACGATGCTGCGCATGCCGGTCGGCGAGCGCCCGGCGCCCGAGCGGGTCGAGAAGCACGCCGAGTCCACCCAGGCGGTGCCCCGGGTGCTCGACATCACGCTGCGCATCGGCGAGATCCTGCTCGCCGGCGGCGAGGGCGCCGAGGACGTGGAGGCGGCCATGTTCGGCGTCGCCCACGCCTACGGCCTCGAACGCTGCGAGCCCACCGTCACCTTCACGCTGCTCTCCATCACGTACCAGCCGTCCCTGGTGGACGACCCGATCACGGCCAGCCGTACGGTCCGCCGCCGGGCCGTCGACTACACCCGGCTGTCGGCGGTCTTCCGGCTCGTCGACGACATCACCTCGCAGGACGACTTCACCACCGAGGAGGCGTACCGGCGGCTGGCCGAGATACGCCGCAACCGGCACCCGTACCCCGGCTGGGCGCTCACCCTGGCGTCCGGCGCGCTCGCGGGGGCGGCCAGCCTGCTGGTGGGCGGCGGATGGCTGGTCTTCGTCGCCGCCGCGGTGGGCGCGATGCTCGGCGACCGGCTGGCGTGGCTGGCGTCCGGGCGCGGGCTGCCGGAGTTCTACCAGTTCGTCGCGGCGGCGATGCCGCCCGCTGCGACCGGCGTCGCGCTCAGCCTGGCCCACGCCAACGTGCAGGGCTCCGCGGTGATCACCGGTGGGCTGTTCGCGCTGATCCCCGGGCGGGCCCTGGTCGCCGGCGTGCAGGACGGCCTGACCGGCTACTACATCACCGCCGCGGCCCGCCTGCTGGAAGTGATGTACCTGATCGTCGGCATCGTCATCGGCGTGCTCTCGGTGCTGTACGTGGGGCTGCGGCTGGGCGCCAACTTCAACCCGGAGGCCGCGCTGCGCGGCGACGAGCGCCCGGTGGTGCAGCTCTTCTCGGCCATGCTGCTGGCGCTCGCCTTCTGCGTACTGCTCCAGCAGGAACGTTCCACGGTGCTGTTCGCCACCCTCAACGGGGGCGTGGCCTGGCTGGTGTACGGCTCGATGCACGACGTGGCCGGCATCCCGGCCGTCGCCTCCACGACCGCAGCCGCCGGCTTGGTCGGCCTCTTCGGCCAACTGCTCTCGCGCTACCGGTACGCGTCCGCGCTGCCGTACGTGACGGCCGCGATCGGCCCGCTGCTGCCCGGTAGCGCCACCTACTTCGGGCTGCTCGCGCTGGCCCAGAAGAACATGGACTCCGGTATCCCGTCGCTGACCCGCGCGGCCTCGCTCGCCCTGGCCATCGCCATCGGCGTGAACCTCGGCAACGAGATGGCCCGCCTCTTCCTGCGCACCCCGGGCGCCGACAAGGAGACCGGCGGCCCGCTCCGCCGCGCGGCCAAGCGGACCCGCGGCTTCTAGGGGGCCCGCGGTTTCTAGCGGACCCGCGGCTTTTAGGGGACCCGCGGTTTCCAGGGGTTCTCCGGCGCCGCCGGCGCGCGGCTGACGGCGCGGCGCGGGGTGCGCCCCGGCCCGCGGCCCCCGTCGCGCGGCGCCGGTACGCCATCGGGGTGGGCGTCCGGCGTGGCGCGGAGGCCACCGGGGTGGCGGGCGCGGACGGGGCCACGGGCCGCGGTGGTCCGACGCCGACGCCGACGCCGTCGCCGCGCGGACCGGCCCGGACATGCCGATGGGCGGAGCACAGGTGGTGCTCCGCCCATCGGTGGATGCGCTGGTCAGGGCAGGTGACCCGGCGCGCGGACTCAGTGGTGCGCGCCGCCGGACGCCTCAAGGCGCTTGATGGACGCCTCGACCTCGGCCTCGGCCTCGGCGCGACCCACCCAGTTGGCACCCTCGACGGACTTGCCGGGCTCCAGGTCCTTGTAGACCTCGAAGAAGTGCTGGATCTCCAGGCGGTCGAACTCGGAGACGTGGTGGATGTCCCGCAGGTGCTCCACGCGCGGGTCGGAGGCGGGGACGCAGAGCAGCTTGTCGTCGCCGCCGGCCTCGTCCGTCATCCGGAACATGCCGATGGCACGGCACTTGATCAGGCAACCGGGGAAGGTCGGCTCGTCCAGGATGACGAGCGCGTCCAGCGGGTCGCCGTCCTCGCCGAGGGTGTTCTCCACGAAGCCGTAGTCGGCCGGGTAGCTGGTCGAGGTGAAGAGTCGACGGTCCAGGCGGATACGACCAGTCTCGTGGTCCACCTCGTACTTGTTCCGTGAACCCTTCGGAATCTCGATGGTGACGTCGAACTCCACGGGTGGCTCCTCCATGATCAGCACATAGTTCGGGTGGTTAAGTGTCCCTCACGCAGGTGTGTGGTTGCGAAAGGGGCTGCTCGAAGATGCCTGACGAGGCCAGATGGTGGTGGGACCAGTGGCTCGGCCGACTGCGCGGAGCCACCGTGGAGCAGCGTCGTACGGGGCTGCTAGCTGCGGGTTCCGCCGCCGTGGGCCTCGTGGTCGCGGCCACGTCGGTGGCGGCGACCGGTCCCTGGGACTCCGGCCAGCGTACGGCCGAGCGGCAGCGTGCCGCCTCCGCAGACCGCCCGCGCGAGGTGCGCCCCGGCGCGCCGGCGGCGCCCGCCCCCAGCGCGGCCCCGGTCCTCGCGCCGCTCGGCGCCACCCGCACGACGTCACCCGACGACGCCGGCCAGCGGTCCGTACCACTGCCCACCGGCGCGGGGCTCGCGGACGCGCTGGAGCCGCTGCTGAAGGACCGGGCGCTGGGCCGGGTGCGGGCCGGCGCGGTGGTCGACGTGGCGACCGGACGGCAGTTGTACGGGGCGGGGGCCGGCCGGGGCGTCGTCCCGGCCTCCACCATCAAGCTGGCCACCGGCGTCGCCGCGCTCGCCGCACTCGGCCCCGGCCACCGGCTGACCACCTCCGTCACCACCGCGCCCGGCGAGCGGGGCCGCATCGTCCTGGTCGGCGGCGGCGACCCCACGCTCACCGCCCGCCCGACCCGCGGCCCGGACGGCACCCACCCCGCCAGCCTGCGCGAACTCGCCGACGCCACGGCCCGGGCGCTGCACGCCCGCGGCGAGCGCAGCGTGCGGCTCAGCTACGACACCCGGCTGTACGCGGGCTCAGCCCGGCATCCGATCGGGCCGAACGAGAACCTGTCCCCGGTCACCGCGCTCATGGTCGACGAGGGCCGCCGCGGCGACTCCGACCGCGGCCCGGCCGACCGCGTCGACGACCCGGCGGCCGAGGCCGCCCGCACCTTCGCCGGTCTGCTGCGCGACCGCCACGTCACGGTCACCGGCGACCCGGCCCCGTACCGCCCACCGGCCCCGCCCAAGAAGCGCCCGGCCGACGACAAGCGGGATGACAGCAAGCCGGCCGACGACAAGCCGGCTGACCGCAAGGGCGGCGACGAGCCGAAGGACAGCAAGGACGACGGCAAGCCGAAGGACCGCGGCGGCGACAACGAGCCGGCCGACCGCAAGGACGACCACGAGCCCGACCACGAGCCCGACCACGAGCCCGACCACGAGCCCGACCAC
>NZ_JBLIWA010000026.1:25409-110495 GCF_047525675.1 Streptomyces sp. 796.1
CGACCACGAGCCCGACCACGAGCCCGACCACGAGCCCGACCACGAGCCCGACCACAAGGCCGACGGCAAAGGCGACGGCAGGGACGACCACGAAGGCGCCCGCAAGCCCGACCGCGGCAAGCGGGCCACCGCACCCGGTGCGGCCGACGCCCGCCGGACCACCCTCGCCAGCGTCCGCTCGCAGCCGCTGTCCGCCCTGGTCGAGCGGATGCTCACCAACAGCGACAACGACATCGCCGAGGCGCTGGCCCGGCACACCGCCCGGGCCAGCGGCGAGCCGGCCAGCTTCGCCGGGGCGCAGCGGGCCGTCACCGCCAGGCTGCGGGAGCTCGGCGTCCCGGTGGCCGGGGCCCGCTTCGCCGACGGCAGCGGCCTGGACCGGGCCGACCGGGTCTCGGCCGCGACGCTCGCCCAGGTCCTGGTGCGGGCGGCCGACCCGAACCGCCCGTCCCTGCGCCCCGTACTCACCGGACTCCCGGTCGCCGGCTTCACCGGCACGCTGCGCGACCGCTATCCGCAGGACTCGGTGGGCCGCGGCGTCGTACGGGCCAAGACCGGCACCCTGACCGGGGTCAACACGCTCGCCGGGACCGTCGTGGACGCCGACGGCCGGCTGCTGACCTTCGCCTTCCTCACCGAGGGCAGCACCGACCCGGCCGCCGCCCAGCGGGTCCTCGACCGGCTGGCCTCCGCCGTCGCCAACTGCGGCTGTCGCTGACCCGCCGCGCCCCGGCCGCGGCGCCGTCGCGTACCCGGTACGCGACGGGACCGCAGGCCACCGGGGGTGCGCGGGTCGCGCGGCGGATGTCCGTCAGGCGAACGGAAACATCGTTCGCTACCCCACACGGGGAAGGCCCACGTACCGTGAAGCCATGACGAGCATCGGTGGTGTCGAGATGGTCGACTGGAACCTCGCGGTAGCGACCGCGACCCGGTTCGCGCGGTCGGGTCCCGAAGTGAGCCAGGACGAGGCGCGGACGGTGGTCCAGGAGCTGCGCCGGCACGCCAAGGCGTCCGAGGAGCACGTGCGCGCCTTCACCCGGATGGCGCCGGCCGCCGACGCGGACACCCCGGTCCTGGTCGTGGACCGGGCCGGCTGGGTGCGGGCCAACGTCGAGGGGTTCCGTGCGGTGCTCGGCCCGCTGCTCGACAAGATGCAGAGCCGCCGCGCCAGCACCCCGGGCGGCGCCGTGCTCGGCGCCGTCGGCGGCAAGGTCACCGGCGTCGAACTGGGCATGTTGCTGTCGTTCCTGTCCTCCCGGGTGCTCGGCCAGTACGAGACGTTCGCACCGCCCAGCCGCGACCTGCCGGGCGGCGCGGGCGGCGGCCGGCTGCTGCTCGTCGCCCCCAACATCGTGCACGTCGAGCGCGAACTCGACGTGGCCCCGCACGACTTCCGGCTCTGGGTGTGCCTGCACGAGGAGACGCACCGCACCCAGTTCACGGCCGTGCCCTGGCTCCGGGACCACCTGGAGTCCGAGATCCAGGCGTTCCTCGGCGAGACCGACGTGGACCCGGCCACCCTCCTTGAGCGGCTGCGCGAGGCCGCCCAGTCGCTGACCGGAAACCGTCCCGAGCATCCCGACGGCGGCCCGGCCGAGCGCGGCGGGCGCAGCATCGTCGAGCTGGTGCAGACCCCGGCGCAGCGTGACATCCTGGCCAGGCTGACGGCCGTGATGTCGCTGCTCGAAGGCCATGCGGACTTCGTGATGGACGGCGTGGGCCCGGCCGTGGTGCCCTCGGTCGCCGAGATCAGGGAGAAGTTCCAAAAGCGCCGGGCCAGCGGCGCCGGCCGGCTCGACCAGGCGCTGCGCAAGCTGCTCGGCCTCGACGCCAAGCTGCGCCAGTACCGGGACGGCGAGCGGTTCGTACGGGCCGTGGTGGACGAGGTCGGCATGGACGGCTTCAACCGCGTCTGGACCTCCCCGAACACCCTCCCCACCAAGGCCGAGATCCACAAACCGGCGGACTGGGTCGCGAGGGTGCACCGTAGGGCAGAGTCGTAGCGCACGCACGCCAGGAGGCAGGAGAACGCTCACTTCATCACTCGTCTGAGGGACCCTCGGCAACGGGTAGGCGTGCGATGCTCGGGTAACAGCTCGGCTCTGTCACCATCTACATACTTAGCGTGACTGGAGCCCGCGTGGCTCCCGAGGCACCCCCCGAATGAAAGATGGGAAACGGACATGGGTCCCCATCCAGCGGTCGCCGCGATACGCCTGGCGGTTCGCCGCGTACTCAACGACCTCATCAACGACGTCGACCTCCACCCCACACCCCGCCCCGCGCCCGCCGCGTTCGGCCGCCCGCGCGCCGCGCACGGCCAGACCGCCGGGCCCGACGCGCACCACGGCGGGTCCCCCACCGCCGCGCACGGCACCGGCACCGGCGACCCGGCGGGCGCCCGCAGCGCGCCGGTCCCGCAGCCGTCGGTCGGTGGCCGGCCGGCTGCCGACCCGCGCCCCCTGATCCTCGTCGCGTGCTCCGGCGGCGCCGACTCCATGGCGCTCGCCTCCGCCCTCGCCTTCGAGGCACCCAAGCTCGGCCTGCGGGCCGGCGGCATCACCGTCGACCACGGCCTGCAAGAGGGCTCCGAGGTGCGCGCCGCCGAGGTCTGCGAGCGCCTCGCCGCGCTGCACCTGGACCCCGTGGAGGCCGTGACGGTGGCCGTCGGGCGCGACGGCGGCCCCGAAGCCGCCGCCCGCGACGCCAGGTACGCGGCGCTCGACCACGCCGCCGAGCGGTACGGCGCCAGCGCCGTCCTGCTCGGCCACACCCGCGACGACCAGGCCGAGACGGTCCTGCTCGGGCTGGCCCGCGGCTCCGGCACCCGCTCGCTGTCCGGCATGGCCGTCGTCTCCGGCGAGGGCGGGCGCTACCGCCGCCCCTTCCTCCACCTCGACCGACAGACCGCGCGCCGCGCCTGCCTGGCCCAGTCGCTGCCGGTCTGGGACGACCCGCACAACGTCGACCCGGCGTTCACCCGCTCCCGGGTGCGCCACGAGGCGCTGCCCGTCCTGGAGAAGGCGCTCGGCAAGGGCGTCGTCGAGGCCCTGGCCCGTACGGCGCAGCTCTCCCGCGACGACGCGGACGCGCTGGACGCCTGGGCCGCCGAGGCCGAGGCCGCCGCCCGCGCCGTCCGCCCCGGCGTCGGCAGCCGCGCCACCGTCACCGCCCAGGCCACCCCGCTGCGCCCGGCCGCCGCACCCCCGGCGGCCCGCTCCGGCGCCCCCGCCCGCCCCGCGGTGACCACCGCCCCGGCCGGCGCCGGCGCGCGATCCGGTGAGGCCACCCCGGACCGGATCGCCACCGACACCATCGCCACCGAGACCCTGGACGCCCCCACCCCCCAGGCGCCCACCGCCGTGCCCGCACCGCCCTCCCGTGCGGTCGCCGCCGACCCCGCCAACGCCCCGGGCCCGCGCGGCCCGCTCACCCGCTCCAGGGCCGGCGTTCACCCCGACGGCCCCGCCCCCGTTCCCGCCGAGCCGGCCGGCGTCATCGACTCCCTGGACACCTCGGCCCTGCGCGACCTGCCGGCGGCCGTGCGCCGCCGGGTGCTGCGCCGCGTCGCCATCGCGGCCGGCTCGCCCGCCGGTTCCCTCTTCGCCCGACACATCGAAGAGGTCGACCGGTTGATCACCAGTTGGCACGGTCAGCGCGCCATCAACCTGCCCGGCCGCATCGAGGTGCAGAGGCAGGGTGGCAGACTGGTCATCCGGCAGGGCTGATCCGCCCGAGCCTGGTAAGCGGGAAACAAGCGAGAGTGGCGCGGGTGGACGACAAGGACATGGGCACCGACCTCCAGTCGGTGCTCATCACCAAGGAAGAGATCGACGCGAAGCTGGCTGAGCTGGCCGCCCAGATCGATGCGGAGTACCAGGGCAAGGACCTGCTCATCGTCGGCGTGCTCAAGGGCGCCGTGATGGTCATGGCGGACCTGGCGCGGGCCCTGTCCACCCCCGTCACCATGGACTGGATGGCGGTGTCGTCCTACGGCGCCGGCACCCAGTCCTCCGGGGTGGTGCGCATCCTCAAGGACCTGGACACCGACATCGCGGGCCGCGACGTACTGATCGTCGAGGACATCATCGACTCCGGTCTGACGCTGTCCTGGCTGCTGTCGAACCTGGGCTCGCGCGGCCCGGCCTCGCTCAACGTGGTCACCCTGCTGCGCAAGCCGGAGGCGGCCAAGGTGGACATCGACGTGAAGTGGATCGGCTTCGACATCCCGAACGAGTTCGTCGTGGGTTACGGTCTGGACTACGCGGAGAAGTACCGCAATTTGCCCTTCGTGGGCACTTTGGCGCCGCACGTCTACGGCGGTTGACCGGCCCATCGGCGGCCGAAGGGCCCGGCGGGAACCGGTCATCGTTTCCCGCCGTTGAAGCATGGGAAGGCCATTTCGTTAACCGCCCGTGGCGGCGCCTGGTGACAATGCTGGGGTACCGTCCGAAGGTCAGTCTTTTCAGACCGAGTAAAACACCGTACGCACAAGCAGCCCTCGCCAGAGGGTTCCGTGCCTCACTGTGGCAGGAGGGACGGGGCGAATCCGCCCCGTATGGATGGACGTGAAGCGCTACTTCCGTGGGCCGGTCATGTGGATCGTGCTGGCCGTCCTCGCCGTGGTCGTGTTGATGCAGGTCGTCGGTTCGTCCGGCGGCTACAAGTCGGTGGACACCAGCGAGGTCGTCAATGCGATCGACAAGAACCGAGTCAAATCCGCAGAGCTGACGACCGGCGACGAACACAAGATCAAGATTCAGCTCAAGGACGACGAGGAGAAGATCTCCGGGAGCCGTAAGCTCCAGGCGAACTACATCGGCGACCAGGGCGTCCGGATCGCCACGACCCTTCAGGCCAACGCCGAGAAGGACCAGATCCCCGACGGCTACACGGTCTCCCAGTCGAAGCAGAATCCGTTCATCGGCATCCTGCTGTCGCTGCTTCCCTTCGTGCTGATCGTCGTCGTCTTCCTGTTCCTGATGAACCAGATGCAGGGCGGCGGCTCCCGAGTGATGAACTTCGGGAAGTCGAAGGCCAAGCTCATCACCAAGGACACCCCGAAGACGACGTTCGCCGACGTCGCGGGGTCCGACGAGGCGGTCGAGGAGCTCCAGGAGATCAAGGAGTTCCTCCAGGAGCCGGCGAAGTTCCAGGCCGTCGGCGCCAAGATCCCCAAGGGCGTGCTGCTGTACGGCCCCCCCGGCACCGGCAAGACGCTGCTCGCGCGGGCCGTCGCCGGCGAGGCGGGCGTCCCGTTCTACTCGATCTCCGGCTCCGACTTCGTCGAGATGTTCGTCGGTGTCGGTGCCTCCCGTGTCCGTGACCTGTTCGAGCAGGCCAAGGCGAACGCCCCGGCCATCGTCTTCGTCGACGAGATCGACGCCGTCGGTCGCCACCGCGGCGCCGGCATGGGCGGCGGCCACGACGAGCGCGAGCAGACCCTCAACCAACTCCTGGTCGAGATGGACGGCTTCGACGTCAAGGGCGGTGTGATCCTGATCGCCGCGACCAACCGGCCCGACATCCTGGACCCGGCGCTGCTGCGCCCGGGCCGGTTCGACCGGCAGATCGCGGTGGACCGCCCCGACATGCAGGGCCGTCTTGAGATCCTCAAGGTGCACCAGAAGGGCAAGCCGGTCGCGCCCGACGTCGACCTCCAGGCCGTCGCCCGGCGCACCCCCGGTTTCACCGGTGCCGACCTGTCGAACGTGCTGAACGAGGCGGCGCTGCTGACCGCCCGTAGCGACAAGAAGCTGCTCGACAACCACGCCCTCGACGAGGCGATCGACCGTGTCGTGGCCGGCCCGCAGAAGCGGACCCGGATCATGAGCGACAAGGAGAAGAAGACCACCGCGTACCACGAGGGCGGGCACGCCCTGGTCGCGGCGGCCTCGCCGAACAGCGACCCGGTGCACAAGGTCACCATCCTCTCCCGCGGCCGAGCCCTCGGGTACACGATGGTGCTGCCGGACGACGACAAGTACTCCACCTCGCGCAACGAGATGCTCGACCAGCTCGCGTACATGATGGGCGGGCGCGCGGCGGAGGAACTGGTCTTCCACGACCCGACGACCGGTGCGTCCGACGACATCGAGAAGGCCACCCGCACGGCCCGCGCGATGGTCACCCAGTACGGCATGACCGAGCGGCTCGGCGCGATCAAGTTCGGTTCCGACAACTCCGAGCCGTTCCTCGGCCGCGACATGTCGCACCAGCGTGACTACTCGGAAGAGGTCGCCGCGCTGGTCGACGAAGAGGTCAAGAAGCTCATCGAGAACGCGCACAACGAGGCGTGGGAGATCCTGGTCGAGAACCGGGACGTGCTCGACAACCTGGTTCTGGCCCTCCTGGAGAAGGAGACGCTGAACAAGGAGGAGCTGGCGGAGATCTTCTCCACCATCGTCAAGCGCCCGCTGCGTCCGGCGTGGACCGGCTCCTCGCGGCGTACGCCCTCCACCCGGCCGCCGGTGCTCTCGCCCCGCGAGCTCGCCCCGGCCAACGGTGCGGCGTCCACCACGAGCATCGCCAAGGGCGGCACGCCCGAGGACTCGGTGGACCTGCAAGACGAGCCGCCGCGCGGTGATGTCTGAGGCAGCGCCGCCCGCGCGGTGACGTCTGAGGCAGCGCCGCCGCGCGGTGAGGTCTGAAGTTTGAGGGCCGCCGGGGACGGGTCGTAGGACTCGTACCAGGGCGGTCAGCACCGGGGTCGGCCTGCGGGCCGGCCCCGGTGGCGTTCGTCACGGTGGCCGATGTGGACCGGTCCCGGAATGAAGACCGCGCCCCCCAGGTTCTAGCCTGGGGGCGCGGCTTTTTTGTATGGAGGCGCGGGCTGGCCCCGCCCGTCAGGCCGTACGGCGTGCACGACGGCACGGCACGAGCGAGGAACGAGGCAACGCCCATGACCGACCCGGTCACTTTGGACGGCAGCAGCAGCATCGGCGAGTTCGACGAGAAGCGCGCCGAGGGCGCGATCCGCGAACTGTTGATCGCGGTCGGCGAGGACCCGGACCGCGAGGGGCTGCGGGAGACGCCCGCCCGGGTGGCCCGTGCCTACAAGGAGATATTCGCCGGTCTGTGGCAGGAGCCGGAGGACGTGCTGACCACCACGTTCGACCTGGGTCACGACGAGATGGTGCTGGTCAAGGACATCGAGGTGTTCAGCACCTGCGAACACCACCTGGTGCCGTTCCGGGGCGTGGCGCACGTCGGGTACATCCCGTCCGGCGACGGCAAGATCACCGGCCTGTCCAAGCTGGCCCGGCTGGTGGACGTCTACGCCCGCCGGCCGCAGGTCCAGGAGCGGCTGACGACCCAGATCGCGGATTCGCTGATGCGGATACTGGAGCCGCGCGGGGTGATCGTCGTCATCGAGTGCGAGCACATGTGCATGTCGATGCGGGGCATCCGCAAGCCCGGCGCGAAGACCCTGACCTCCGCGGTCCGCGGCCAGCTCCGCGACTCGGCCACCCGCTCCGAGGCGATGAGCCTGATCATCGGCCGCTAGCGGCCGACTGCTGCACCCCGGTCTGCCGGCCGGCTCAGGGTTACGCGCGTACGGCGCCGGGCTCGGGGCCGGCCGCTTTCGGTGGGGTGGGGAATCGCCCGGTGGTGGCCGGGACGGTCCGGCGGGATTCGGGTCGGCCCGGCGTGGCGCGGGGCCCCGGCGTGGCGCGGGGCGGCCCGGCGGGGTTCAGGAAGGGGAGGCGGGGGATTCCAGACGGCTGCCGAGCCAGGTCAGGGTGCCGGAGACCTCGCGCCGCCAGGTGTTGAAGTTGTGGCCGCCGCTGTCGAGCAGGATCGATGAGATCCGGGTCGGCTCACCGGCCTCGTTGAGCCGCTTGACCTTGTCGATGAACTTCAGCGTGTCCTTGTAGTTGTGCTCGCCCTTCTTGCTGCTGGTGACCAGCAGTGACACCGGCGGCGCCGGCTTGTGGTCGAGCCGCCACATCAGGTTGTTCTCGCGTTCGAGCTGCTTGCTGCCGCCGAACAGGTCGCCGGTGGTGCGGTCGATGGGCGCCTTGTACGAGGGGGAGAGCCCGGCCCCGGCGGAGAACGCCTCGGGGTGGCGCATGGCCATCTTCAGGGCGCAGTAGCCGCCGGTCGAGTTGCCGACGACTCCCCAGTGCTTGGCGCCCCGGCCTATTCGGTAGTAGGCGGATATCGCCAGTGGCAGGTCCTTGGTGAAGAACGTCTCGGTCTGCGGGCCGCGCGGCACGTCCACGCACTCGGTGTCCCGCGGCGGCGCCACCGTCGGCCGCAGCATGACCAGCACCATCGGCTGCATCTTGCCCTGTTTGACCAGCTTGTGCGCGGTCTGCGGATAGCGCAGGCCGTTGATCAGCGCCTCTGCGGTGCCCGGGTAGCCGGTCAGCACGACCGCCGCGGGGAAGCGCCGGTCCGGCTGGGTGAAGTACTGGGGCGGCAGGTACACGTACGCGGGGCTGGCGATCTTCGACGTGGGGCCCTGCACGGTGATCTTCTCGATGCGCCCGCCGAGCCGGGCCTTGTCGCCGCCGGGGACGTTGACCTTGCGGGTGCTGATGACCTTGACCCGCTTGTGCGCCGGGGTGTCGTGGTCGACGACGACGCCCGGGGTGTCCTCGGTGCCGAACAGGTCGGCCCACGACCCGTAGAAGCCGAACGTCTGGTTCGCGAACAGGCCGATCGCGCAGAACACCGAGAGCTGGGTGACCAGCAGGGTGCCGACCCGCCCGATGACGGCCCACGGGGTGCGCCCCGCCAGCCGTGGCCACAGCCAGACCGTCGCGGCGAAGAACAGCACGGCGGCGATGACGGCGAACGTCACGACCAGGTTGCTGGTGAGACCCATGGCGAACTTTCTACGAGCGACCGGTCACCCGGGCCGCGGGAGGGAACCCCGTGCGGTGAATCTCCGTCCTAGAGGGCGCACATTTGACGAGATTTGACGAGAGCTGTGACCAGCGGGCAGCAGATCCTCTTGACAGGGGCGACGGGAAAGTACATGTCTGCAAGGCAAGACGGTGAAGAGTCCAAAGTGGTTGCCACCCGGTTGCGACGTGTGGCCCAGGGGCCGAGGCCCGAGACCGTTCCCTCCGTGATCGGCACCGCCTGTGCGCTGATCGGCCTGCTCGACATCGCCGCGGGCGTCTTCCCGCGCTTCCGCCACAGTTGGGTGCACTCCGTGGCGGAGATCCTGCCGGGTGCGGTCAGCCCGCTGGCCGCCGCCGCCTCGATCGTGGTGGGCGTCCTGCTCCTCATGCTCGCCCACGGCCTCAAGCGGCGCAAACGACGGGCCTGGGTGGCGGCGACCGCCCTGTTGCCGGTCGGCGCCGCGGCGCAACTGATCTACCGGCACTCCATCACGGGTGTCGTCCTGTCGCTGGCGCTGCTCGCGGTGCTGCTGCGGCACCGGGGCGAGTTCGCGGCGCTCCCCGACCCGCGCACCCGGTGGAAGGCGCTGGCCAACTTCGTCCTGCTGGGCGGGGCCAGCGCCGCGCTCGGCCTGGTCATCGTCGGCTCGCACCCGGGCAAGGAGGTCGGCGCCCCCTCCTTCACCGACCGGTGCCAGCACGTGCTGTGGGGGCTGATCGGCTTCGAGGGCCCGGTGGACTACACCGGCGGCGTGGACTACACGGTGGGGTACTCGCTCGGCGCGCTCGGCCTGCTGACCGTGGTGACCACCGCGTACCTGGCGTTCCGGCCCGAGGAGCCGGCCGCCCGGCTGACCGCCGAGGACGAGGGGCGGCTGCGGGAGCTCCTTGAGCGGCACGGCGGGCGGGACTCGCTCGGCCACTTCGCGCTGCGCCGCGACAAGGCGGTGGTCTTCTCGCCCAGCGGCAAGGCCGCCGTCTGCTACCGGGTGGTCTCCGGGACGATGCTGGCCAGCGGCGACCCGGTCGGCGACGTGGAGGCGTGGCCGGGCGCCATCGAGTGCTTCATGGCGGAGGCGAAGGCGCACTCGTGGACGCCCGCCGTGATGGGGTGCAGCGAGACCGGCGGCCAGGTCTGGACCCGGGAGACCGGGCTTGACGCGCTGGAACTCGGCGACGAGGCGATCGTGGACGTCGCGGACTTCACGCTGAGCGGGCGTTCGATGCGCAACGTGCGGCAGATGGTCGGCCGCATCCAGCGCAACGGCTACCAGACCCGGGTGCGGCGCGTCTCCGAGCTGGACCAGGACGAGCTGCGGCAGATCCAGCGGGCGGCGGCCGACTGGCGCGGCACCGACACCGAGCGCGGGTTCTCGATGGCGCTGGGCAGGATCGGCGACCCGAACGACGGCGACGCGGTGATCGCCACCGCCCACCGCGCGGACGAGGCGGACGAGGGGGCGGCCGGTGGCCCGTACGGGGATCTGAAGGCGGTGCTCCACTTCGTGCCGTGGGGCCGGGACGGGATGTCGCTCGAACTGATGCGGCGGGACCGGTCGGCCGACCCGGGCATGAACGAGCTGCTGATCGTGGCCTCCCTCCAGGCCGCGCCTGAGCTGGGCGTCAAGCGGGTCTCGCTGAACTTCGCGATGTTCCGCTCGGCGCTGGCCCGCGGCGAGCGGCTGGGCGCCGGGCCGGTGCTGCGCGGCTGGTGCGGGCTGCTGCTGTTCCTCTCACGCTGGTTCCAGATCGAGTCGCTGTACAAGTTCAACGCGAAGTTCCAGCCGCGCTGGGAGCCGCGCTTCGTGGTCTTCCGCAACACCCGTGACCTGCCGCGCATCGGCCTGGCCGCGATGCAGGCCGAGGGCTTCGTATCGCTGTCCCTGCCGCGCCCGCGGTGGTGGCGCGGGGGTTCCGGTTCCGCGTCCGGCGGGGGCTCGTGCGGCACCGGCGCGGACGGCTGGGAGCTGGCCGCCGCCGGCAGCGGGCAGCGCGGCCGGAGCTCGGACGCCCGGGCCGCGGCCGTACGACCCGCGGGCGCGGGGCACACCGGCGGCCCCGGAGTGCCGGTCGGGGCCGGGGCCGGGACGCCCGGCGGGGCGGCGAGCTAGCGGCGGCGAGCGGGCCGCGACGGGGCGCCCCGGTACGCGCCGGGGCCCGGGTTGCGCCGGTCCCGGGCGCCGGAGCGGGGCGGGCCGCCCCGGGCGGTCGGCGAGGCGGGCAGCCTAGGCTGGAGGCATGAGTACGTTGCGTGAGGGCGGTGGCCGGCGGGGGATCGGCGGGTTGGTCGGGCTGCCCGAGTGGGACCGGTGTGCCGTGATGGGCGTGGTGAACGTCACGCCCGACTCCTTCTCGGACGGCGGCCAGTGGTTCGACACCGAACTGGCCGTCAAGCACGGCCTCGACCTCGTCGCCAGCGGCGCCGACCTGGTGGACGTGGGCGGCGAGTCCACCCGCCCGGGCGCGGCGCGCGTCGACGAGGCGGAGGAGCTGCGGCGGGTGGTGCCCGTGGTGCGGGAGCTGGCCGCGGCCGGGGTCGTCGTCAGCGTGGACACGATGCGGGCGACCGTCGCCGAACAGGCCGTACGGGCCGGTGCGGCGCTGGTCAACGACGTGAGCGGGGGCGGCGCCGACCCGGCGATGGTGCCGATGGTGGCGGCGGCCGGGGTGCCGTTCGTGGTGATGCACTGGCGCGGCCAGTCCATCGACATGAACAACCGGGCGGTCTACGCGGACGTGGTCGGCGAGGTGGTGGCCGAGCTCACCGAGAGCCTGGAGCGCGCGGTGGCCGGCGGCATCGAGCCCGACCGGATCGTCCTCGACCCGGGCCTGGGCTTCGCCAAGAACGCCGACCACGACCTGGAGCTGGTCGCGCACCTGGCGCGGCTGCGCGGGCTCGGCCGGCCGCTGCTGGTCGCCGCCTCGCGCAAACGGTTCCTCGGCCGGGTGCTGGCCGGCGGCGCCGGCAGCCCGCCGCCGGCCAGGGAGCGGGACGCGGCGACGGCCGCGGTCTCCGCGCTCGCGGCGCGCGAGGGCGCCTGGGCGGTCCGCGTGCACGAGGTGCGGGCCAGCGCGGACGCGGTGCGGGTCGCGCAGGCGATCGAGCAGGCGGGGCGGGCCGCTGCGGAGCGCGGCGCGGGGGTGGCCGGGACGGCGGGCGCCGGTGGCGAGCGCGCCGGCGACAGGGGCGCGGACGGGGCAAGGACGGAACAGGTGAGGACGGCGCAGGCCGGGGCAGGCGGAACGTGCGAGGCGAACGAGGCGAACGAGGTGGGTGGGGTCGGCGTGGCCAACGCAGAGGGAGCGGTGTGACTTCCCGTACGGACAGCGAACTGGTGGAACTGGCGAACACCGCCCTCTACGAGGCGATGGAGCGCGGGGACGCCATGGCGCTCAGCCGGATGTGGCTGGACGACGACGTGAGCTGCGTGCACCCGGGGTGGCCGGTGCTGCGCGGGCGCAGCGAGGTGCTCCGCTCGTACGCGCTGATCATGGCGAACACCGAGTACATCCAGTTCTTCCTGACGGATGTGGAGGTGTCGGTGCTCGGCGACACCGCGCTGGTCACCTGTACGGAGAACATCCTCAGCGGCGGCCCGGCCGAGGAAGAGGGCACGCTCGGCCCGCTGGTGGGGCAACTCGTGGTGGCCACCAACGTGTTCCGGCGCAGCCAGGACGGGTGGAAGGTCTGGTCGCACCACGGTTCGCCGGTGCTCGCCGAGAGCGATGACGCGGACGGCCCCGGCAGTGGCCCCGACGACGGGATCGGCGGCAGCCCGGCCGACCTGGGCGACTGACGCGGGCGCCACGACGCTGCCCGTACGGGAGCGGTCGGAGGCGGTTGAGCCATGCCCGTACGGGAGCGGTTGAGCCCTGCCCGTAAGTGTCCGTACGGGAGCGGCGGAGCCCTGTCGCGTACGGCGTGGGGGGCGGGGTCAGCGGCGCGTGCTGGTTCACTCGTTCGAGCTGTGTAGTGGGCGGGTAGGGAGTGGAGGCACGGCGGCCGGGGGGTGTTCCCCCGGTGTTCACCTAGCAGTTCGGCGCCGTGCTGTCCATAGCCCCCACGAGCGGGTGCTGTCGGTGCTCGCAGGTAGATTCGATAACGGGGGTATGACTCAACCCGTGCAGGGAGGGCGGCGCCGGCCGTGGTCGGGGTCGTCCACACCGACGACAAGCTGGAGTGATTCGTGTGGATCGTGTCGCGCTGCGCGGCCTGAAGGCCCGTGGGCACCACGGCGTGTTCCCCGAGGAGCGCGAGCGGGGCCAGACGTTCGTCGTGGACGTGGTGCTCGGTCTGGACGCCCGGCCGGCGGCTGCCGACGACGACCTCACGAAGACCGTGCACTACGGGATCGTGGCCGAGGAGGTCGTGGCCGAGGTGAGCGGCGAACCGGTCGACCTCATCGAGACGCTCGCCGAACGGATCGCCCAGAAGTGCCTGGCCCACGCCGCCGTGCAGGAGGTCGAGGTCGTCGTGCACAAGCCGGAAGCCCCCATCACCGTTCCCTTTGACGACGTGACCATCACCATCACGCGGAGCCGAGTATGAGCAGCAGCGACCCGACCGTGCAGCCCGTTCCCGCCTCCGTGGTGGAGCAGGTGGACGCCGCCGACGTGACCCTGAGCAACCCGAAGTGGGCGGTGATCTCCCTGGGCAGCAACCTGGGCAACCGCCTGGAGACCCTCCAGGGCGCCGTCGACGCCCTGGAGGACACGCCCGGCCTGCGGGTCAAGGCCGTGTCGCCGGTGTACGAGACCGAGCCGTGGGGCGTGGACCCCGGCTCCCAACCCACGTACTTCAACGCGGTGGCGCTGATCAAGACGACGCTGCCGCCGTCCTCGCTGCTCGACCGGGGGCAGGCCATCGAGGAGGCGTTCGAGCGGGTGCGGGACGAGCGCTGGGGCCCGCGCACGATCGACGTGGACATCGTGACGTACCAGGACGTCGTCTCCGACGACCCGGTGCTCACGCTGCCGCACCCGCGCTGTCACGAGCGCGCCTTCGTTCTCGTACCGTGGCACGACGTGGAGCCGGAAGCAGTGGTTCCGGGGCGCGGTGCGGTGGCCGAGCTGCTGGCCGCGGTGGACCGGGCGGGCGTGGTGCCGCGGGCCGATCTGGAACTGCGGCTGCCCGAGTAGGCGTTGAGGTAGCTGGTGCCGGCGCGGGAGCGCGCGGGTGCCGGTGGAAGGGCTGTGGACGACGATGAGGGGCGACCGCTCGGTGAAGCAACTTCGAATCGGGGTGTTGGTCGGGCTCTTCGTCGTGGCCGGCGTGCTGTCGTGGGCGGGGGCGCGGCTGTGGGACTCGCTGGACACGCTGCCGAGCGTGCCGCTCGCGGCGCCCATCGTGCTCGCGCTGATCGCCGTCGTCCTCGGCGCCACCGGCCTCTCGCTGCGCTCCCGGCTCCAGGCCCAGCGCGAGCGGCGGCCCGGCGCCAAGGGCGTCGATCCCCTGGTCGCGGCCCGTGCGGTGGTCTTCGGCCAGGCGAGCGCGCTGGTCGCCGCGCTGGTCTCGGGGATGTACGGCGGCGTCGGCCTGTTCCTGGTGCTCACCGAACTCGACGTGCCGGCCCGCCGCGACCAGGCGATCTACGCCGGTGCGTCGGTGGTCGCCGGCATCGCGGTGGTCGCCGTGGCGTTCTTCCTTGAGCGGGTCCTCAAGCTTCCCGAGGACGACGAGAACGACCCGCGGGGCGCGTCCCGGGCGTGACCCGCTAGGCGCCCCGCGGGCCACACCGCGCGGGGGCGTCGGCGCCGACCTGCATGTTCGCGGTCGGCTGGCCGACGCGCCCGCGATGGTCTGGTTACGCGTCAGCGATCGTCTGGAGTTCCACGTCCGCGCGCGGGATGTCCTGGGCGTCGGCGTCGATGGAGCGGCGCAGTGCCTCGTGCAGCCGGGCCGGGGTCAGTACGCCAAGGAAGCGGTCGCCGTCCAGGACCGCGATCCAGCCCGCGTCGTGCTGGAGCATGGTGCTGAACGCCTGCTTGAGCGAGGAGCCGACCGGCAGCCACGCCTCCATGCGCCGGGCGTGCTCGCCGACGGTGCCGCCCGCCGCGGCGGACGCCGCGTCGGCCACGATCCAGCCGTGCAGGTTGTCCCGGTCGTCCAGGACGACGGCCCACCGGGCGCCCTCGGCCGTGAGCCGGGCCGCGGCCTTCGGCAGCGGGTCGTCCAGGTGCACCACGGGCGGCTGTTCCAGGTCGCCGGGCTCGATCGGGGTGACGGTGAGCCGCTTGAGGCCGCGGTCGGCGCCGACGAAGTCGGCCACGTACGGCGTCGCGGGCGCGCCGAGCACCGTGGCCGGGGCGTCGAACTGCTCGATCCGGCCGCTGCCGTAGACCGCGATCCGGTCGCCGAGCCGCACCGCTTCCTCGATGTCGTGCGTGACGAACAGGACGGTCTTGCGGACCTGTTCCTGAAGGCGCAGGAACTCGCTCTGGAGGTGTTCGCGCACGACCGGGTCGACCGCGCCGAACGGCTCGTCCATCAGCAGCACGGGCGGGTCGGCGGCGAGCGCGCGGGCCACCCCGACGCGCTGCCGCTGGCCGCCGGAGAGCTGGTCGGGGTAGCGGTCGCCGTAGACGGACGGGTCGAGTCCGACCAGGTCGAGCAGTTCCGCGGCGCGCTCCCTGGCCTTGGCGCGCTGCCAGCCGAGCAGGTGCGGGACGGTCGCCGTGTTCTCCAGGACGCTCTTGTGCGGGAAGAGGCCGACCTGCTGGATGACGTACCCGATGCGGCGCCGGAGCGTCACCGGGTCGATGGTGGCGATGTCCTCGCCGTCCAGGAAGATCTGACCACTGGTCGGCTCGATCAGCCGGTTGACCATCTTCATGGTGGTGGTCTTGCCACAGCCGGACGGCCCGACGAGCGTGACCAGCTCACCCTCCGCGACCTCGAAGGACAGGTCGTCCACCGCGGTGGTCCCATCGGCGTAGCGCTTGCTGACGTGCTCGAAGCGGATCATGGGTCCCCATTGTCGCCGTATTCGTTGAAGAACATATTGCGCTCTCGTGGCGGTAGGGCTCGATTGTCAGTGCCCGGGGTTAGGGTCGCCAGGCATGGGACCGGCGCGTGGCCGACGCGTGGGGCATGGGTTGGGCGCGCGCGGGGGAGGTGGGCGGTCATGAGTGCGAAGGGCTGCCTGGCAGCGAACGAGTGGATCTGCGGCGAGTACGTGCGCTCGCGCAGTCAGGAGCTGACGGACGCGACGGTGCAGCACGTGTGGATCACCGCCGTCTCGGTGGGCATCGGGCTGCTGGTGGCGTTCCCGCTGGCGCTGCTGGCCCGCCGCTGGCGGGCCGCGGCCGGGCCGGTGCTCGGCCTGACGACGGTGTTGTACACGGTGCCGTCGCTGGCCATGTTCGCGCTGCTGATGCCGGTGTTCGGGGTGTCGGCCGCGGTGGTCGTCACGGGCCTGGTGCTCTATTCGCTGACCGTCCTGGTGCGGAACGTGCTGGCGGGGCTCGAATCGGTGCCGGACGACGCCCGCGAGGCGGCCCGCGGCATGGGGTACGGGCCGGGCCGGCTGCTCATCGAGGTGGAGCTGCCGCTGGCGCTGCCCGCGCTGATGGCGGGCGTGCGGATCGTGACGGTCTCCACCATCTCGCTCACCACGGTCGGCGCCATCGTCGGCTTCGGCGGCCTGGGCAACCTCATCTACGACGGCATGGACAGCTTCTTCAAGGCGCAGGTGCTGACCGCGTCGGCCATCTGCGTGCTCCTCGCGGTCGTCGCCGACGTGCTGCTGCTCGGCGTGCAGTGGCTGCTGACGCCCTGGACCCGCGGGCGCGGGCGGGCCGGCGGCGGGGGCGGGACACGGATCGGGACCCGGCGCGTGGCGCGCGCCGCGAAGGCGGGCTGAGGACGATGGACGAGATCACCGGCGCCTGGGACTGGCTGACCACCGGCGCCAACTGGGCCGGCAGCACCGGGGTGTGGCACCGCCTCGGCGAACACCTCTACCTCTCGGCGGTGTGCCTGCTCATCTCCTGCGCCATCGCCCTGCCGATCGCGCTGTACCTGGGCCACATCGGCAAGGGCGGCGCGCTCGCGGTCAACATCTCCAACGCCGGCCGCGCGGTGCCCACCTTCGCGGTCCTGGTGGTGCTGATGCTCACGCCGCTGGGCAAGCACGGGGACCTGCCGACCATCATCGCGCTGGTGCTGTTCGCGGTGCCACCGCTGCTGACCAACGCGTACGTGGGGATGCGCGAGGCCGACCAGGACGTGGTGGAGGCCGCGCGCGGGATGGGCATGTCGGGCTGGCAGTTGCTGGGCCGGGTGGAGCTGCCGCTGGCCTTCCCGCTGATCATGACCGGGGTGCGGTCGGCGGCGGTGCAGGTGGTGGCGACCACCACGCTGGCGGCGCTGCCCGGCGGCGGCGGGCTCGGCCGGATCATCACGGCCGGCTTCAACACCTACAACTCGGACCAGGTGGTGGCCGGCGCGGTGCTGGTCGCCGGGCTCGCGCTGCTGGTCGAGGGCGTGCTGGTGGTCGCCGAGCGGCTGCTGAGCCCGGTGCCGCGGCCGGTGCGGGCGGCGAAGCGGCGGGCCGAGCGGGAGCGGCGCGCGGAGGAGCGGCTGGCCCCGGCGACGGCGGTGAAGTTCGCGGCGGGCGGCACGGCCGT
The DNA here is from genome assembly GCF_047525675.1 of Streptomyces sp. 796.1. Classification (NCBI taxonomy): domain Bacteria; kingdom Bacillati; phylum Actinomycetota; class Actinomycetes; order Kitasatosporales; family Streptomycetaceae; genus Streptomyces; species Streptomyces sp. 796.1. The sequence continues at coordinate 42,896 of NZ_JBLIWA010000026.1, forward strand.
GGTCGTCGCGCTGGGCGCGGTGGTCTTCGGGTACGGGGGCAAGAGCCTGGAGGCGTCCTCGGCCAGGGGCGGCGGGGGCAAGGGCTCGGTGGTGGTCGGATCGGCGGGCTTCACCGAGTTCAAGATCATGGCCGAGTTGTACGCACAGGTCCTGGACGACGCCGGTTTCAACGCATCGATCCAGCCACTGAAGGCCCGCGAACTGTACGCACCGGCCCTGGAGAAGGGCCAGATCGACGTGGTCCCGGAATACGCGGCGACGCTCGCGGAATTCCTCAACGCGAAGGTGAACGGGCCGGACGCGCCGGCGGAGAAACCCGTCGCGTCGGATGACACGGACAAGACCGTCGCGGCGCTCAAGAAGCTCGCCGAACCGCGCGGACTGAAGGTCCTTTCGGCCGGTGACGCCATCGACCAGAACGCGTTCGCGGTGACCAAGGAGTTCGCCGCGAAGCACAACCTGTCCACCCTCTCGGATCTCGGCGCGGCGAAAATCAAGATCAAATTGGCCGCGGGTGACGAGTGCACCCAACGCCCCTTCTGCGCACCCGGTCTGGAGAAGACGTACGGCATCGACGTGACCGAGGTCGACCCCAAGGGCGTGGGCACCGTGCAGTCCAAGCAGGCGGTCAAGGACGGCACCGACGACATGCTGTTGACCACCACCACGGACGCCACGCTCGACGACTTCGACCTGGTGCTGCTGAAGGACGACAAGGGCCTGCAAAACGCCGACAACGTGCTTCCCGTGGTGAACGCGAAGGACGCCGGCAGCGCCAAGCTGGAAGCCGTACTCGACAAGCTCACCCGGGTCTTGACGACCGAGGACCTGGCGACGATGAACCGTGCGGTGGACGCGGATCGGGAGAAGCCGGCAGACGTCGCGAAGGACTATCTCAAGAAGAAGGGATTGCTGGCGAAGTAACCGGGAGGGAACAGATTCCGGGGCGGGCAGCGGAGTGCAACGTACGCACGGTAAGTTTCAGGCCATGCCACGTGGACGCCATCGTCATTCCCCGCCTCTGCACCGGCTGCTCCCTCCGCTGACCGTGGCAGGCGTGTCAACCGCCTGTGCCGCGGCGGCCTGGCTGGTCGGTGAGCCCCTCCTCGTCCGTTCGCTCGCCACGCTCGCCGCGGTGACCGCGATCGTCGGGGCCGTGCTGCTGCGCCGCTGGGACAACGCTGCGGGCAAGCGGGTAGCCGACCTCAACAGCGCCCGGCTGCGGGACGAGTGGCGGGCCGAGGAACGCGTGGCCGAACTGGAGACGGGCGCCGAGCAGGCCCGTGCGGTGCGCAACAAGCTGGAGGGCAAGCTGCGCGCCCGGCGCGCGGAGTTGGCCCGGCTGCGCAACGAGCACGCCGCGCTGCTCCGCCGCTACGCCACCGCGGAGACCGCGCGCGCCAAGACGTTGGAGGACCGCCGCCGGCTCGCCGTCGGCTCCCCCCGGGACGAGGTGGAGCCCGCGTCCGCTGAGGCGTCCGCGGACCTGTCTGCCGACGCGCAGGCCGGCGCCGCGGTCGGCGCGCGGGAGGCCCGCGGCGCGGCCCGCCGTTCGGCCGCGGCGCTCCCGCCCGCGGCTGCGCGTGCGGCGGACGCTAGCGGGGCCGCGCGGTCGGCCGAGTCCGACGAGGCGGCTGAGCCCACGGAGGCCGTTGAGCCTGCTGAGCTCGCCGGGTCCGTAGTGCGGCTCGGGCCCGCCGCGTACGAACAGGCAGCGGCGGCCCTGCGCGACTTCGCCCGCAACGCGGCGCGTCAGCGTGCGGAGGCGGAGGCGGATGCGGCTGCGGTGGCCGTAGCCGGACCGTCGGACGTGGCTGGTGCGGCCGGTGTGGCCGGTGACGTCGATGTTGTCGATGGCGCCGGCGCCGTCGCGGCTGGTGACGTGCCCGTCGAGTCGGCTGCCGAACGGTCCGACGGGCCGTCTGCCGGGCTCTCCGACGGGGTTGCTGACCGGGCGGCTGACGAGTCCGGGGCGGCGGGCGGCGCCGCCACGACCGTTCCGGCGTCCGATGCGGCGCCCGTGACCGGTGGGGACGTCCCGGCGGCGGCCGGTGCGGGGCGGCTGCCCGGTGCGATGCCGGCCCTGGTCGAGCGCCCGGACGCCCCGGCGGCCACGGCTGGCGCCGCGGACCAGGCCGGCCCTGACCAGCGCGCCCAGGACGAGCAGCGCGCCCAGGGCGAGCAGAACGAACAGGGAGAGCAGGGCGAACAGACCGAGCGTGATGAGCGCGGTGGCGTCGCCCCGGCGGCGCGGGTGCGGGTGGAGCCGGCCGCCGCGGTGGTCCCGGCCGTCGCGCCCGCTGCCGCCGCGCCCGTGGTGCGGCCCGCGACGTCCGGCCCGGTGCCGCCGGTTCCGCCGACCGGTATCCCGCCGGTGCCGCCGGCCATGGTGCCGCCGCGCACGGCACCGGCTGCCGCGGTGGCGCCGGCCGTCGCCGTGGTGCCCGCGGTGCACGCCCCCGCCGCGCAGGTGCCCGTACCGCCCACCGGAGTCCGGCAGGTGACGGGCCCGCAGTTCCCCACCGGGCAGGCGCCGGCGGCGGGCGCGGGGCAGACCACCGCCCGGCCGACCGAGGCGACCGCGCCGACCGCGTCGGAGCACAGCCGGGCCGAGGCCCCGGCGGGCCCGCCGGCTGCGGCAGCGCCCGCGCCCGCGGCAGCGCCCGTACCCACCGCAGCGCCCGCGCCCACCGGGCAGCAGGCACCGGCGCGGCGCGCCCCGCAGCATCGGCCCGCCTCCCGGGCCGTCGGTGGGTTCGACTTCTTCGGTACGGCGACGGCGCAGGAACCGCCCGCCGCGCTGGAGGACGACCTCGCGGACGTGGTCGGCGCGGAGGCGATCGCGGACCATGTGGCGCACGCCCAGGACGCCCCGGTCGCCCCCGAGGCGGCCGAGGAGCAGACCGCGGCCGACGGCGAGGGCGTCATCGACCTGACGGCGCACGACGAGACCGAACAGATCGACATGGCGGAACTCCGCGGCGCCATCTCCTGACGCCGTACCCCGCACGCCGGCCCGGACCTCAAGGAGGCCCGGGCCGGCGGCGTTTCGGGCGTTGCGAGAGCCGTCCGGCGGACCGGCCCGGGGGCCCGTAGGGCCTCGTACGGCCCGGGGCCGCGCAGCCCCCGGCCCGCGCAGCCCCCGGCCCGCACGGAGCGAACCCGCCCCTCCTCGCTCTCCTCGCCCTACTTGTCGATGTCGCCGACGACGAAGAACAGCGAGCCGAGGATGGCGACCATGTCGGCGACCAGGGTGCCGGGGAGCAGGTCGGTCAGGGCCTGGATGTTGTTGAAGGAGGCCGAGCGCAGTTTGAGGCGGTAGGGGGTCTTCTCGCCCTTGGAGACGAGGTAGTAGCCGTTGAGACCGAGGGGGTTCTCGGTCCAGGCGTAGGTGTGCCCCTCGGGGGCCTTGAGCACCTTGGGGAGCCGCTGGTTGATCGGGCCGGGCGGCAGGTCGGCGATGCGGTCCAGGCAGGCGTCGGCGAGGTCGAGCGAGTTGTGCGTCTGGTCAAGGAGGCATTCGAAGCGGGCCAGGCAGTCGCCCTCGCTGCGGGTGACGACGCGCAGCGTGTCGCGGAGTTCCCCGTACGCGAGGTACGGCTCGTCGCGGCGGAGGTCGAAGTCGACGCCGGAGGCGCGGGCGATCGGGCCGCTGACCCCGTACCCGTGCACCGACTGGGCGGTGAGCACGCCCACGTCGCGGGTGCGGGCCCGGAAGATGTCGTTCCCGAGCACCAACCGGTCATAGACGTCCATCCGCGAACGCGCCTCGGCCACCGCCGCGCGCGCCCGGCCGAGCCAACCGGCGGGCAGGTCCTCCTTGAGGCCGCCGACCCGGTTGAACATGAAGTGCATCCGGCCGCCGGAGATCTCCTCCATGACGGCCTGGAGCTCCTCGCGCTCGTGGAAGGCGTGGAAGACCGGGGTGATACCGCCCAGTTCGAGGGGGTACGAGCCGAGGAACATCAGGTGGTTGAGTACCCGGTTCAATTCGGCCAGCAGGGTGCGGGTCCACACCGCGCGCTCGGGCACCTCCATGCCGAGCATCCGCTCGACGGCGAGCACCACGCCGAGCTCGTTGGAGAAGGCGGAGAGCCAGTCGTGCCGGTTGGCGAGCATGATGATCTGGCGGTAGTCGCGCGCCTCGAACAGCTTCTCCGCACCGCGGTGCATGTAGCCGATGACCGGCTCCGCGTGGGTGATGACCTCGCCGTCGAGCACCAGCCGCAGCCGCAGCACGCCGTGCGTCGACGGGTGCTGCGGCCCGATGTTGAGCACCATGTCGGTGCTCTCCGCCGCTCCGCCGATGCCGACTGTCGTCTCCGTCATGCGCCCTAGTCTCTCAGCTCGCCCCGACGGGTTTCGGCCGCGTCCCGGGGTGGCCGGGGGAGTACCCGGTCGACGGCGAGTCCCCGTACGGGCTGACACAGCCAGCGGAAGCGCCCGAGGCCCGCGGGGTCGGTCAACTCGGCCGCGGCACCGGCCGCGCCCAGCGCCCGCAGATAGCCCACCGGGTCGCTGCTGGCCTGCGCCAACGGCGGTCGCCGCCCCTGCACGCCGAGCGCGTGCAGGGCTGCTCGTTGGGTCCGGATGGTGGGGGCTGCGGCGCCTCGGCCCGGGGTCGGGGTCGGGGTCTCGGCCGCCCCGGCCGCGCGGGCGCCCGCCGCCGCGCAGGCGTCCAGTGCCACGTGGGCGGTCAGGTCGCAGGAGCCGTCCGGTACGGGGCGGACCTCGCGGCCGGCGCGGAAGCCGGTGAGGGTGCCGTACGGGGGGCGCTCCGCGCGCTCGTGCGCGTAGTCGACGGCGATCGCCAGCCCGGCGTCCAGGCAGGCCACGGCCCGGGCCCAGGCGGCGTCGCGGGGTGCCCCGAGTTCGGCGCGCAGCCCCGGTTCCGGGCCGAGCGGCCACCACGCAGCCAGCCATGCCGCGTCCGCGGCCGACACCGGCCCGCCCAGCCGCTCCGTACCGTCCGGCGCCACCCGCACCAGGCGCGGCATGCCGTCCGCGGCCACTTCGACCACGTCGAGCGGCACGTTGTCCAGCCACTCGTTGGCGATCAACAGGCCGGTCAGCGAGCCGGGCGCGGGCAGCTCGGGGAGCCACTCGATGCGCGGGTCGAGCCCGGCCGGCCGCTCGGCGCGCTCGACGGCACACGGCCGGAGCCTGCCCACGAGCCCGCGCGCGACGCCGCCCCCGCCAGCGGTGGCGCCCGCCTCCCCGGCAGCGCCGCTGGCCTCACCACACGCGGGACCACCCACCGCACCCACCGCATCGACCACGTCCACCGCGGCCACCGCATCCAACGCGGCCAGCACGCCACGGAGGAGTTCGCCGCGGCCGGCGCCCACGTCGAGCAGGGTGAGTTCGGCGGGGTGGCCGAGCGCCGCGTCCACCCGGGTCAGCAGGGTGGCGATGGCCTGCGCGTACTGCGGCGAGGCGTGGACGGAGGTACGGAAGTGACCTGCGGGGCCCTCGGGGCGCCGGTAGAAGCCGTTCGGCCCGTACAGCGCGGACTCGGTCGCCTCCCGCCATCCGACGTCCTCCGCGGACCGCCCCGCGGGGCGGGGGGCCGCGCCCGCGTCATTCGCCTCGTCGGATGGTTCGGGTGGTTCCGTCCTAGGGCCTGTCTGTTCCACCTGGTCCGGCCGTTCTCTCCGCTGCTGAGGGTCCCGGCCGTGCCCGGCCGGCGTCGAGCGCGTACCCGCTCTGCTCCCATCTTCGCCGCTCCCGGCCGCCGGTCCGGCGGCCGGTGGCGCGCCCGCGCGCCCGTGGGCCGCCGATGCGCCCCGTACGACCGGTTTCGCCGCGGCGGGCCGGCCGGCGGCCCGGACGGTCGGCCCGGGCGTGAGATACGCCCCACCGATCCGACGCCGGGCTCATCCCTTCCACCGGCGCCTCGCTGACCTGCACTTTTGCTCATACGGGGCAGCAATACGGAGGAAAGCGAGCGCTCGATCTCCACCTTGCGGAGTACGCCGGTGCGTACCGGATCGACCGTCCGGTTGACCTCTGCACTTACTTCCCCTGCCTACGCTGGGTGACGTGCAGCGTCTCTACGATTTCCTCCGCAGACACCCGACCGGTGTGGACGGCTTCTGGGCCGTCATGCTGGCGGCCGTCTCGCTGCTCTGGATCGTGCAGGACAACGAACGGAACCACCCTGGGCCCATGGCGGTGGCAGCGAGCGGCGTGCTGTGCGGCACGCTCTGCCTGGCCAGTGCGTTCCGCCGGCAGGCGCCGGAGAAGATGCTGCTGGTGTGCGCCGGCGTCGGCGTCCTCCAACTGATCACCGACGTGGAGGTCAACCCAGCCGACTTCGCGATGCTGGTGTTGATCTACACCTGTGCGGCCGACGGCGCCCGCTGGTCCTCCTGGCTCGGTCTGGGAGGCGGCCTCATCGCCCCCTCGATCGCCGCGGTGCGCTGGCCGCCGGAAACCGAGACCGAGTGGCAGTCGATCGTCTCCGTCTTCTTCATGACCATCCCGTTCGCCCTCGCCTGGGTGCTCGGCGACTCGATAAGGACCCGCCGGGCCTACTACGCCCAGTTGGAGGAGCGCGCCGCCCGGCTGGAGCGGGAGCGCGAGGCGCAGGCCAAGGTGGCCGTCGCCGGCGAGCGCGCCCGGATCGCCCGCGAGCTGCACGACGTGGTCGCGCACAACGTGTCGGTGATGGTGGTGCAGGCCGACGGCGCCGCCTACGTCCTGGACGCCGCCCCCGACCAGGCCAAACAGGCCCTGGAGACGATCTCGGGCACCGGCCGGCAGGCGTTGGCCGAGATGCGGCGGCTGCTGGGCGTGCTGCGTACGGGGGAGGGCGCCGAGGGCGGCGAGTACGTGCCGCAGCCGGGCGTGGAGCAGTTGGCGGAGTTGATAGAGCAGGTGCGCGGGGCCGGGCTGCCGGTCGACTTCAAGGTGGAGGGCGACCCGCGCCCGCTGGACAGCGGTGTGGAGTTGACCGCGTACCGCATCGTGCAAGAAGCGCTCACCAACACGCGCAAGCACGGCGGCCAGCACGCCGGCGCGACCGTGCGCCTGGTGTACGCGGGCAGTGAGCTCGACCTGCTGATCGAGGACGACGGCCGGGGGGCCGGGCGCGAACTGTACGAGACGGGCGGCGCCGACGGCCTCGGCCACGGTCTGATCGGTATGCGCGAGCGCGTCGGGATGGTCGGCGGCAGTCTGGACGCGGGGCCGCGCAGCGGCGGCGGGTTCCGGGTCAGCGCGGTGCTGCCGCTGAAACCGGGGAGGTGAGGGCGGTGAGCGGGGCCCGCGGGGCGTCGCGTAGCGTCCCCCACCACGGCGGGCACCTGCCCGCGCCCATCGGCTGCCGACCCGCCCCCGGCCCGCGGGCCTGACCGGGCCCGGCCGGCCCGTACGCCAACCGTCCGAAGCGCCGCCCACCCTGCTCGACGGTCGCCCGAAGACCTCGTTCGATGATCACCCGAAGACCCCGCTCGACGACCACCTGAAGAAAGCGACCGAACCGATGCCGATCCGTGTGATGCTCGTCGACGACCAGGTGCTGCTGCGGACCGGCTTCCGCATGGTGCTCGCGGCCCAGCCGGACATGGACGTGGTGGCCGAGGCTGGCGACGGCCTCGAAGCGCTTGAGGTACTGCGGTCCACGCAGGTGGACGTCGTCCTGATGGACGTCCGCATGCCGCGGCTCGACGGCGTGGAGGCCACCGCCCGCATCTGCCGCGCCGAGAACGCGCCCAAGGTGCTCATCCTCACCACGTTCGACCTGGACGAGTACGCGTTCTCCGCGCTGAAGGCGGGCGCCGGCGGCTTCATGCTCAAGGACGTGCCGCCCGCCGAACTGCTCACCGCCATCCGCGCGGTGCACAGCGGTGACGCGGTGGTCGCCCCCAGCACCACCCGCCGGCTGCTCGACCGCTTCACGCCCATGCTGCCCAGCAGCACCGGCTCGGCCGAGGCGGAGCGCTCCGAGGTCAGCAAGCTCACCGACCGCGAGCGCGAGGTGATGCTGCTGGTCGCCCAGGGCCTGTCGAACGGCGAAATAGCGGCCAAGCTGGTGCTCTCCGAAGCGACCGTGAAGACCCACGTGGGCCGCATCCTCACCAAGCTCGGCCTGCGGGACCGGGTGCAGGTGGTGGTGCTGGCGTACGAGACGGGGCTGGTCAGGGCCGGCGGTACGGCGTCGTAGCGGCGACCGGGGGCGCGGTGCGCGGCGGGACCTGGCGTGGCGCGGCGCGGCGTACGGGGCCTGGTGCGGCGCGTGGTGGGACGTGGGACCTGGCGCGGCGCGCGGGTGGGACCTGTGACGTGGCGCGGCGCGTGGGGGACGCGGGCGCGCCGGTCCGCGCTCCCGCCCGCCGCCTCACCGCAGTACCGACTCCAGGAAGTCCGTGCCGAGCCGGGCCATCGCCGTCAGATCGAGGTGGTGCAGTACGTACCGGCCGCGCCGTCGGGTGGACAGCAGCCCGGCCTTCTTCAACACGGCCATGTGCCGCGAAACCTCGGGCGCGGTGATGTCGTACGCGGTGGCGAGCTCGCCGGTGGTGTGCGCGCCGCGGGCCAGGGTGCGGCAGAGCTTCATCCGGACCGGGTGGGCCACCGCCTCCAGGCGGAGCTGCACGATGTCCAGCGCCTGCGGGCGGGGCAGCTCGGGCGAGTTGACCGGGTAGTGCACGACCGGCTTCCACCCCGGCGCGTGCAGCACCAGCAGGTGCGGCCAGCCGAACGCGGTCGGCACGAACGTGATCCCGTGCCGGTCGCCCGGCTGGGTCGCGCTGGTCCTGCCGGTCACCAGCTTGTCCACCACGATCTGCTGCCGCTCCGTGTCGAGCGTCAGCGCCGGCGAGACCGCGGCCAACGCTTCGGCGAGCCCCTTGTGGCGCAGCAACTCCGCCTTGTGCCGGGCGTCGGCCGCGAGTTGGAACCGCACCCGCTGCCAGGTGTCCCCGAAGAACGCCTGCTCACAGTCCTCGAAGAGGCGGCGGAGCCAGGCCCGTACGGCCGGCGGGTCGGCCAGGATGCGTTCCACGAAGGCTGCCTGGGCCGGGCCGCGCGCCGCCGCGCGCTCCCGGGTGCGCTCGCGCTCGGCCCCGTCGTGCAGCGGGTTGGGCCGCGCGGTCCCGTACTGCGCCGAGCAGGAGATCTCCAGCGCCGCCATGACGAACTGCTCCTCGGGGAGTTCGTCGAGCCGGTCCAGGTCCTCGGTCAGGGTGGCGCCGGGGTTGGGCGGCAACAGCATGTCGGAGCGCGTGGTGCGCCACAGGAAGTCCGCTTCCTGGAGCCGGTCGGCCAGCTCCGGCTTGAGGGCGCACGCGGTGGTGGTCGTCCAACTGTGCAACCCCGGGTGGTGCGCCGGCTCGGCCAGCGCGTGCAGCGCCGCGCTCAGCTCCGCCAGGGGTGAGGGGGCGAAGACGATGCGCTCGGGGGACAGCCCCGCGATGTCGATGGTCAGGCTCACCCTCCTACTGTGCACTGCCGATGCCCCAGGTCAACGTCCACTTGACGGCCTTCGTCAATCGAAGCGACGGCCGCGCTCAGGCTGCCGCACGGTGAAGCCATGGACATCACGCAGCAGTACGCACTCGACCTCTACCGCAGCGCACAACAGGGCGTGCCCGCTCCGCCCGCGCCGGGCCGGCACGACTGGCGGGTGGCCGCCGAGGTCCGCGAGTACCGCAGATTCCAGGCCGTGATCGCGGAACGCGCCGCGACCGGCGGCCCGCTGACCCGTCTGCTCCACGCCGTCCGCCACACCCTGCGCCGCCGGCACCACCCCACCACCCCGCACACCAGCACCGGGGCGCGATCGGTGCGGGCTGGTTGCTGAGTGCGGTACGGGGCGGGGGCCTGGGCAGTACGGGGGCATTGAGCGGGGTGCGGGGTGCGGGGTGCGGGGTCGGGAGCGGCTGGGGCGCGGTCGGCCGTGGCGGTTGCCGATGCGCGGTACGAGGCGGGGCCGGCACGAGGGGCGTGGGGCGCGGCCGGGCGGGCCTGGGCGGTGCGGGTGCGGAAGTTGGCTGGTGGGGTGGGGGCTGGTTGCCGCGTGACGGGGCTTGCGACGGGCCCCGGGGCGGTGCATGGACGGTTGGTACGGGGCGCGTTGGGCGGTCGGGCTCGACCCGAACGGCCCGTACGGGAGTACGGGTGCGGGCGCCCCGCCGCGGGGCCGCCGGCGGCTGGCTCGCCCGTCGACGGGGGGCCGAGACCCCGCAAAGCCGGAGCGTAAACCGCAGGTCAGAGATGGTGGCCGCCGAGTTATCCACAGGCTGAGGACGTCCCAGGGGATCGCCGGGGGCACTCGCGTAGCATGGCGCTCAAACGTCCGGTACCCCTCGCGGACTGGAACGGAAGGCCGTCGCCCCGTGAATCCACCCACCATCCCCGAACCCCAGGACAGGCCCGCCCGGCTCACCGTCGGAGTCGTCGGCGCGGGCCGGGTCGGACCCGCGCTCGCCGCCGCGCTGAAGCTGGCCGGGCACCGTCCGGTCGCCGCATCCGGCGTCTCCGACGCCTCCCGGCGGCGGGCCGCCGCGCTGCTACCCGGGGTGCCCCTGGTCACCCCGGCCGAGGTGCTGGCCCGCGCGGAGCTCGTGCTGCTCACGGTGCCTGACGACGCGCTGCCCGACCTGGTCACAGGGCTGGTCGAGACGGGCGCGGTGCGCCCGGGGCAACTGCTCGTGCACACCTCGGGGCGGCACGGCACGGCCGTGCTCGCCCCCGCGCTGCGGGCGGGCGCGCTGCCGCTCGCGCTGCACCCGGCGATGACCTTCACCGGCACGCCGGTGGACGTGGACCGGCTCGCGGGGTGCGCCTTCGGCATCACCGCCCCCGATGAGCTGCGGCTCGCCGCCGAGGCGCTGGTCATCGAGATGGGCGGCGAGCCCGAGTGGATCGCCGAAGAGGCCCGCCCGCTGTACCACGCGGCGCTCGCCATCGGCGCGAACCACCTGGTCACGCTGGTCGCGCAGGCCCGTGAACTGTTGCAGGAAGCGGGCGTCGCGGCCCCCGGCCGGATGCTCGGCCCGCTGCTCGGCGCCGCCCTGGACAACGCGCTGCGCAGCGGCGACGCCGCGCTGACCGGCCCGGTCGCGCGCGGCGACGCGGGCACGGTGGCCGCGCACGTGGCCGAGCTGCGCCGGCGCGCACCGCAGGCCGTGCCGAGCTATCTGGCGATGGCGCGTACGACGGCGGACCGGGCGCTCGCGCACGGCCTGCTGAAGCCCGAGTTCGCCGAGGACCTGCTGGACGTGCTGGCCCACCGTGCGGACGACGGGCCACCGGGCGGCAGCGGGGGGACGGACAGTGCGAACGGGACGAGTGGAGGCGGCCGATGACCCCGCGACGGTGGAGCGAGCCGGTGGCCGGCGAGCCGGACGTGGAGCTGTGCACCAGCGTCCGTGAGTACGGCGAGGCGCTCGGCCCGTATCCGACGCCCGGCCGCTCGGCCGTGGTGATGACGATGGGCGCGCTGCACGCCGGGCACGCCACCTTGATCCGCGCCGCGCGCGCCCGGGTGGGCGATGAGGGCCTGGTCACGGTCACCGTCTTCGTCAACCCGCTCCAGTTCGGCGCGGGCGAGGACCTCGACCGCTACCCGCGCACCCTGGACGCCGACCTCCGGGTGGCGGCCGACGCCGGCGCCGACATCGTGCTGGCGCCGCCGGTGCACGAGGTGTATCCGGGCGGCCAGCCCGAGGTGCGGCTCGCCGCGGGCCCGATGGGCGAGCGGTACGAGGGGGCGTCCCGGCCGGGGCACTTCGACGGGGTGCTCACCGTGGTGGCCAAACTGCTCCACCTCACCCGCCCTGACCTGGCCTTCTTCGGTGAGAAGGATGCCCAGCAACTGGCCTTGATCCGCCGCATGGTCACCGACCTGAACTTCCCCGTGCAGATCGTCGGCATCCCCACCGTGCGCGAAGACGACGGCCTCGCCCTCTCCAGCCGCAACCGCTACCTGTCGGCCGCCGAGCGCGGCACGGCCCTCGCGCTCTCCCGGGCGCTGTTCGCCGGGCGCACGGCACTGACCGGCTCGACGACCCCGCCGCCCAGCGGCACGCCGCCGATGGGCGAGACGGAGCTGACGGCGGGCGTGGCCCCGAGCCTCAACGGCAGGTCGGGCGCCGCCGCGACCGGCCCCGGCCGCCCCGACCCGGGGGTCGGACACGCCGTCGCGGGCGCCGCCACCCGCGCCAGGCCCGCGCCCGAGACGCCATCGCGGCCCGCGGACCTGGTGCCGCCCGGCGCCGTGCGGGAGGCCGCGCGCGCCGTGCTGGCCGAGGCGGCCAGCGCCGATCCGCCGCTGGTCCTCGACTATCTGGCGCTGGTCGACCCGGCCGACTTCACCGAGGTCGACGACGGCTACGTGGGCGAGGCGGTGCTCGCGGTCGCGGCCCGGGTCGGCACCACCCGCCTCATCGACAACATCCGCCTGGAGTTCGCGGGCCGGGGAGACAGATCATGACCGACCAGCCTGGGGCAGGACCCCGCACCGACCACGCGCGCGCGGGCACGCATCCCGCGGACGCTGCGGGCATGCATCCCGCGGACGCCACGGACGCCACGGGTGCCGCGGGCTTCTCGGACGCCGCGGCCGGCGACGGCGTGGACCCCGGCGCGGCCCACGACTCCGGCGTGCGGTTGTACGCGCCCGAACCGGGCTGGGCGATCGACGCCGACGTGGTGGTGGTCGGCTCCGGCGTGGCCGGGCTGACGGTGGCGCTGCGCTGCGCCGCGGCGGGCGCAGCGGTCACCGTCGTCACCAAGGCCAGGCTCGACGACGGGTCCACGCGCTGGGCGCAGGGCGGCATCGCCGCGGCCCTGGGCGAGGGCGACACGCCCGCGCAGCACCGGGACGACACGCTCGTCGCGGGCGCCGGGCTGTGCGACGAGGCGGCCGTGCACACCCTGGTCACCGAGGGCCCCGGCGCCGTACACCGACTGATCGCCACCGGGGCGCAGTTCGACAGCGACGCCGCCACCGGCGAGATCCTGCTCACCCGTGAGGGTGGTCACCACCGCCGGCGCATCGTCCATGCGGGCGGTGACGCGACCGGCGCCGAGGTATCCCGGGCGCTGGTCGAGGCCGTCCGCGCGGCGGGCGCGCCGGCGCCGACCCCGGCCCCCGTACCGACACCGGACGCGCAGCAAGCCGCGGACGCACCGCAAGCCCCGGCCGCCCCGGCCGCACCTGTCCCCGCCGTGCGCCCCGGCCGGATCGAGACCATCGAGAACGCCCTCGTGCTCGACCTGCTCAGGGACCGGGCGGGCCGGGCCGCGGGCGTGACCCTGCACGTGATGGGCGAGGGCCAGCGGGACGGCGTCGGGGCGGTGCGGGCCCGGCACGTCGTGCTCGCCACCGGCGGCATGGGCCAGGTCTTCTCGGCGACCACCAACCCGGCGGTCTCCACCGGCGACGGCGTGGCGCTCGCGCTGCGCGCCGGCGCCGAGGTCTCCGACCTGGAGTTCGTCCAGTTCCACCCGACGGTGCTGTGGCTCGGCCCGGACGCCGAGGGGCAGCAGCCGCTGATCTCCGAGGCGGTGCGCGGCGAGGGCGCGTACCTGGTGGACGCCGAGGGCACCCGGTTCATGGTCGGCCAGCACGAACTCGCGGAGCTGGCCCCGCGCGACATCGTCGCCAAGGGCATCACGCGCCGCATGCAGGAGCGCGGCGCCGAGCACATGTACCTGGACGCGCGGCACTTCGGCGCCGCCATGTGGGAGCAGCGCTTCCCGACGATCCTCGCGGCCTGCCGGGCGCACGGCATCGACCCGGTGACCGAGCCGGTCCCGGTCGCCCCGGCCGCGCACTACGCCAGCGGCGGCGTACGGACCGACCTGCGCGGCCGTACGACGGTGCCGGGCCTGTACGCCTGCGGCGAGGTGGCCTGCACCGGCGTGCACGGCGCGAACCGGCTGGCCTCCAACTCCCTCCTCGAAGGGCTGGTCTTCGCGGAGCGCATCGCGGCCGACATCACGGCGCGGCCCCTGCCGGACGGCACCGCTCCCGGTGGGGCGGCTCCCGCCAACACGCCGCCCGCCAACACGCCCCCCGCCGGCACCGACCTCGCCAGCACCGCTCCCGCCGGCACGCCTGCGGCCGACACCGCGACCACCGAGCCCCCCAGCCCCACCGCGGACACCGGAATCCCCACGGCACAGCCCTCCCACCCGAACCCCCTGCTCGCCCCCGAAGCACGGTTCGCCGTGCAGCGGATCATGACGACGGGGGCCGGAGTGCTGCGTTCCGGAGCGAGCCTTCGCCGGGCGGCCGAGCAGCTCGACCGGCTGCACGAGGACGCCGCGCAGGCGTTCGCCACCGACGGCAAGACTGCCGAGCCCGGCGTGGAGACCTGGGAGGCCACCAACCTGTTGCTGGTCGCCCGGGCGCTGGTCACCGCGGCGCTGCGGCGTGCGGAGACCCGCGGCTGCCACTGGCGCGAGGACTGCCCGGACCGGGACGACGCCTGGGGCCACCACCTGCTGATCACCCTGCGCCCGGACCGGACGCTGGCCGTCCGCCCGTCGCAGAGCCCCGACTTCCCGCCCGTACGATATGGCCCCGGCGAGCGGCCCCCAGCTACCGCCGGGTCCTCCGCAGAGCCGTCCGCCGGACCCTCCGCAGCGCCGCCCGCCGCCGCCGATCCGGCCCCGGCCAGTTCCCCCGAAGACAGCCCCACCGACCTCATCCAGGAGTCGTGACCGTGAGCACTCCCGACGACAGCGCCCAGCCAGCGGACCTCCCGCTGCTCCAGATCGGTGACCCGGCCGCCGAGGGAGCGGGCGGGGCCGGTGGCTGCGGCGACGGCTGCGGCTGCGGGGCGCCGGACGGCGCGTACGGCCTCGATCCGCTGGAGTGCGGACTCGACCCCGACCTGGCCGCGCTGCTGGTCGCCGCCGGGCTCGACCCGGTGCAGGTGGAGGACATCGCGCACATGGCGATCGAGGAGGACCTCGACCGCGGCGTGGACGTCACGACCGTGGCGACCATCCCCGAGGACGCGCAGGCCACCGGCGACTTCACCGCGCGCGAGGCCGGCACGGTGGCGGGCCTCCGCATCGCCGAGGCGATCCTGTCGGTGGTGTGCACCGACGCGTTCGAGGTCGAGCGGCACGCCGAGGACGGCGACCGGGTCGCCCCGGGCGAGAAGCTGCTGACCGTCCGCACCCGCACCCGCGACCTGCTGACCGGCGAGCGCAGCGCGCTCAACCTGATGTGCCGGCTGTCCGGCGTCGCCACCGCCACCCGCGCCTGGGCGGACGCGCTGGAGGGCACCGGCGCAGCCGTCCGCGACACCCGCAAGACCACGCCCGGGCTGCGCGCCCTGGAGAAGTACGCGGTGCGCTGCGGCGGCGGCGTCAACCACCGCATGTCGCTCTCGGACGCGGCGCTGATCAAGGACAACCACGTGATCGCGGCCGGTGGCGTGGCGGCGGCGTTCAAGGCCGTACGGGAGGAGTTCCCCGGCCTGCCGATCGAGGTCGAGGTGGACCGCATCGACCAGATCGAGCCGGTGCTCGCGGAGGGCGCCGAGCTGATCCTGCTGGACAACTTCACGCCCGAGCAGACCCGGGAGGCCGTCGCTCTGGTAGCCGGCCGGGCCAAGCTGGAGTCATCGGGCCGGCTCACCCTGGACAACGCGCGCGCGTACGCGGAGACGGGCGTGGACTACCTCGCGGTCGGCGCGCTCACCCACTCCTCGCCCATCCTCGACATCGGCCTGGATCTGCGGGAGGAGGACTGATGCTGCTCACCATCGACGTCGGCAACACGCACACCGTGCTCGGCCTGTTCGACGGCGAGGACATCGTCGAGCACTGGCGCATCTCCACCGACGCCCGCCGCACCGCCGACGAACTGGCCGTACTGCTGCACGGTCTGATGGGCATGCACCCGCTGCTCGGCGAGGAACTCGGCGACGGCATCGAGGGCATCGCCATCTGCTCCACCGTCCCCTCGGTCCTGCACGAGCTGCGCGAGGTCACCCGCCGCTACTACGGCGACGTGCCGGCCGTCCTGGTCGAGCCGGGCGTCAAGACCGGCGTGCCGATCCTGATGGACCACCCCAAGGAGGTCGGCGCCGACCGCATCATCAACGCGCTGGCGGCGGTCGAGCTCTACGAGGGCCCGTGCGTGGTCGTGGACTTCGGCACGGCGACCACGTTCGACGCGGTGAGCGCGCGCGGCGAGTACGTCGGTGGCGTCATCGCCCCCGGCATCGAGATCTCCGTGGAGGCGCTCGGCGTCAAGGGCGCCCAGCTCCGCAAGATCGAACTGGCCCGCCCGCGCAGCGTGATCGGCAAGAACACGGTCGAGGCCATGCAGTCCGGCATCCTGTACGGGTTCGCCGGTCAGGTGGACGGCGTGGTGGCCCGGATGGCCAGGGAACTGGCCGACGACCCCGACGACGTCACCGTCATCGCCACCGGTGGCCTCGCCCCGCTGGTCCTCGGTGAAGCGGCCGTCATCGACGAACACGAGCCCTGGCTCACGCTGATAGGGCTCCGCCTGGTCTACGAACGCAACGTCTCCCGAACGTGATCCGCTGCCGCACCTGAGCTGCTGCCGGGCCGGGCCCCGTTCCTGCGCGCGAGCTGCTTCCGGGCCGGGCCCCGCCGTCCGTAACCCATCCGCTGGCGCGCCCGGTCCACTGCCGCGCCCCGGTCTCGGAACGGCTGCGCCGGGCGAGGCGCGTACGGCGCGTACCGGCGGGCTGGTTCCGCACGGGGTGGTCCCGCACGGGGTGGTCCCCGGGGTCGATACGGGTGTGCCGGGTGCGGTCCGGTCGGCGTCTTCGGCGCGTGGCACGTGGTCGAACCTGGTGTTCCGCGTCCGTGTTCCGACCCGGGTTCGGTGACCCCCGAATTCTCCTTCCCGTGGTGCACTTCTCGCCGGCTGCTCATCCCCGCTTGTTTCCGTTCACATAAGCGCGAAACGGCTCGCAATTCTTCGCTTTTGACCGCCAGGTGTTCTGGCCGTCGCCTTGTCCGATCGCACGGATCGGTATTGCGGATTCCCACCCGCCACCTGGCCCAGCGACATCACACCGGCACCGACCCCGAGCGCGATCCGTGCCCGAGTCCGGCCGGAGTCCCGCCCGCGCCCGGCCCGCTTCCCGCCCACTGCGCCGATCGGCGCGTACGACGGTAGGACCGGACTGCGGTACGACCGGACGACGGCGGGCCCGCACGCCTCCGCGCCTCGTACTCCGTGCCCACCCACCACAGGCGCACCCGCACCCAAGACGCAAGCAGGGCACGCCCGGTGCTGCGCACTAAGCGACATTTGTCTGGTAAGCACTTAAAGTCGTTTCATGCCCACGCCCTATGGATCGCGAGGCGGTATGGCGTTCAGCGCAGATGAGCTGCGCGTTCTCCGGCGTGCCCTCGCGCTCGCGCTCGAACCGACCACCGCCGTCCCCGCCCCCGCGGCGGCCCCGCCCAGCGCGGACGCCGCGGCCGGGCCGGCCCCGCTGCGCCCGGCCGACCCCGCCGAGCAGCCGTGCCGCCCGGCCGACGGCGGGGCAGCCGCGTCCCGCCCGGCCGGCGCGTCGCGCGGCGCCCGTACCGCCCCGCCCGGCCAGCGCAGCGCCCCAGGCCAGCGGCGCCCGACCGCGGAGGAGGACCGGGCCGACGAGGTACGGGAGTTCCTGCGGCTCGCGCAGGGCGTGGACGAGGCCGTGCACGAGGGCGGCCGGCTCAGGGCCTTCCTGCTGGCGGAACTCGCCCGCTACCGGGCCGCGCTGCCCGGTGCCGCCGTCGGCTATCTGGAGCAACTGACGAGCGCCCTGTCCGCCGGCTACCTGCCGCGCGCCGAGGACCTGATGGCGCTCCGTGCCCTGCGCGCCGCCCCGGCGGGCCCGGCCGAGTCCCGGCGGCGGGCCGCCCTGCTGCGGCACTGCGAGCAGTTGGCCGAGTGGGAGGTACGGGCCCGGCTGGTCGCACTGCCCGGCGGCCGGACCGACCCGCCAGCGACCACGACCGCCACCCCGCCCACCACGGGCACGGCCACCACGGGCACACCCACCACAGGCACGGCGCCCAGCGCCCCGCGTGTCTCCGCCGCAGGGCCGGTCCCCGCGTCGCGCCCGGCCCCCACCACGCGTGCCGCCGCCCCTCCCGCCACCCTGTCCGGGGACGAACCCGCGCCGGCCGGGGCGCCGCGGCCCGCGCCGGGCAAGGGCCCCGCCGAGCGACCCGCGACGAAGCCGGGCCCCGCCGCGCCGCGCCGCCCGGTGCCCACCCCCGGCGAGGTCTTCCCCCGCAAGCGGCCCGCCCCGCAGCCCACCCAGGCGCCCCCGGCCGACGACCGTGAGCCCTCCGAGCCCCCCGAGCCCTCCCAGTTCGCCGGGCACGCAGGAAACTCCAGGCACCCGGGGCGCACCGGGCACTCGGAGGTTTCCCGATTCCCGCATCTGGCGGCCCGCTCGGCCTGACCGCCCGCCCCGGCCGGCGGATCTCCCGGGCCGGCGGAATGTTCGGGCCGGCGGAACGTTCGGCGTGGTGGGGCCGTCCCGGCCCCTTCGCCCCCGTTTCGCCGGCCCCCTGTCAAGGCCGCGCGGAGGCCACCGCGTAACCTGGTGCCCTCAGGCACAGGGAGGCCGACACTCATGGATTACGTCTCCGCGCTGGTCCCGCCCGTCGTGATGGCCGTGGCCTTTATCGCGCTGATCAAGACCATCGTGAAGAGCCAGGGCGGCGCCAATAAGAGCAAGGAGGACGCCGCGGTGGATTCCGTACTGGCGTCCGCCGAGCGGACCCGACAGGACGGCGTGCCGGGCGAACAGGGCGCCTGAGCCGACCGGCCGCGCCGCCCAGCACCCATTCCGGCGCCGGCCGAGCCACCCCGTACCCATTCGGCGCCGGCCACCCCACCCGGCACCCATTTCGGCACCGACCCGCCGCCCGTACCCATTCGGCACCGGCCGGCCGCGGCCGAAATCGGGAGGTGTCCACGGCCGCCGGGCCCAGCAGGGACGCATGAACCGTGCCAATGGCCGGATCATGCGTCCTTTTCTCTGCCCATTAACCGGGCAAATGGGACATCTGCCACTATTATTCAGGTGTGCCTCGGCCTTTGGGAGAGTTGGAAGACGCCGTGATGACGCGGGTGTGGAAGTGGAACCGCCCGGTCACCGTCCGAGAAGTGCTGGAAGACCTTCAGCAGGAACGCTCGATCGCGTACACGACCGTCATGACGGTAATGGACAACCTTCATCAGAAGGGCTGGGTCAGGCGGGAAGCAGAAGGCCGTGCCTATCGATATGAAGCCGTCTCCACCCGGGCCGCCTACGCCGCCGCACTCATGAACGAAGCGTGGTCCGCTAGTGACAACCCGGCGGCGGCCCTCGTGGCGTTCTTCGGGATGATGTCCGAAGGCCAGCGGGAAGCGCTCCGCGATGCCATGCGGGTGGTACAACTCGACGAGCCCGGCGACACCTCGGGTGAAGCAGGGCGATAGCGTCCGGCCATGTCCCCACTATCAAAAGCCGTCACAGTCCGCCGGGCCCGCACCACCGATGTTCGTGCCGTACGACGTCTCATCGACGCCTACGTGGGCGAGCGCATCCTGCTCGACAAAGCGACCGTGACGCTTTACGAGGACATCCAGGAGTTCTGGGTGGCCGAGCGGGACGAGGACGGCGAGGTCATTGGCTGCGGCGCGCTCCATGTGATGTGGGAAGACCTGGCCGAGGTGCGCACCCTGGCAGTCCATCCGGAGCTCATGGGTTGCGGTGTGGGGCACCAAGTACTGGACAAGCTGTTGCAGACGGCGCGATGGCTCGGGGTTCGGCGAATTTTCTGCCTCACCTTCGAAGTCGAGTTCTTCAGCAAGCACGGCTTCGTAGAGATCGGGGAGACGCCGGTCGACGGCGATGTCTACAGCGAGCTGCTGCGTTCCTATGATGAGGGCGTCGCGGAGTTCCTTGGCCTCGAACGGGTGAAGCCGAACACCCTTGGCAACAGTCGGATGCTTCTGCAACTGTGATCGCCGGCCCCTATGTCCGAATCGCTCACCTATCACATAGCTCCGCGACAGAGTGTTCCCACGCGGATGCGTAGCTGAACCTTCCCAGGGGGTTTGTGTTTTCTCGGGAAAAGCGGTTTGCTAATGCCTCGTAATCCCTTATCCGTGAAAGGAATCCTCAATGGCACAGAAGGTTCAGGTCCTTCTTGTTGATGACCTCGACGGTGGCGAGGCCGACGAGACCGTGACGTTCGCGCTCGATGGCAAGACGTACGAGATCGACCTCACCACGGCCAACGCGGACAAGCTCCGCTCCGCTCTTGAGCCGTACACCAAGAGCGGTCGTCGCACGGGCGGTCGTGCCGCCGGTGGTCGTGGTCGCGTGCGCACGGGTGCGAGCAGCAGCCAGGACACGGCGAAGATCCGCGCCTGGGCGAAGGAGAACGGTTACGAGGTCAACGACCGCGGTCGCGTTCCGGCGACGGTGCGCGAGGCGTACGAGAAGGCCAACGGCTGAGACCGGCCCGCCCCCTTGCGCCGCACGTGCAGCAGTCGGGCCCGGTGGCATTCCGTCGCCGCGACGCTGACCAGCCGGACCAGGTCCGGGACGTCGGCGTCGCCCTGAAAGCCGTCCCTTCCCGTTCCGTCGGGAAGGCCGTGGACCCCTCGGGCTCCCTCCCCGTGCCGGAGGCCGAGGGACGGCAATCCCCCTCTCGTTCCGCACCCCGGCCTCGGAGGCCGCACCCACGCGGCGGTCCCTCGCGAGCCGCGCCCCCCGAGGAGCCGCTGGGTGGGTGCGGGTGCGGCCATCCGACCGCCCGCGCCGAGTGCGGTCATCTCCAGCGGCACGCCGCCCCAGTCGAGCCAATCGAGCAGCCCCGGCAGCTCGTCGGCGCCGCCCGGGGCGATGAGGAAGCGCACCTTCCCCTGATGGACGGCCACCGGGCCGGTGCGCGGCACCCGGCGCAACGTCGCGTACCCCGCGGCGGCCGGCACCTCCACCACGTCGAAGAGCAGCCCGGTCAGCAACTGGACCGGGCCCTTGCATGCCGGGTCCGTGGGCCAGCCCAACTCACGCTCGTACCACTCGCGCACCACCCGCCACGGCGCGCGCGGACGCGGCCCGCTCCGGGGCGTGCGGGACGCGGGAGGGCGGGGCGGCAGCGGAACTCGGAGGAGTCCGACGGGACGAGATGGTCGGGGGAGCCGGGGAAGCCGGGGGAGTGGTGTCGCGTCCGGGTCGTATGGGGCCATGTCCGGGGCAACCCCAGCCGGGATCGAGGGGTTACGCTCGGTTGACACGACATGGCCGTGCGTGTTCGGCCTCGGGTGTGCGGGGAGCGGTTGAGGCTCTTCGGCGGCGCGAGGTTGTTCGCCCGTAGCGGATGGAAGCGGCTCACGCGGCATGGAGTGTCAGTGCGTGAGGGTAAAACAGTCCTAGTGGGAAGGGGCGGCCCGGCAGTCGGGGCAAGGGCGCGTTCGCCATCGGCGTAGTGGCGGTATGCGTAAGTGCTTGGCCTGCGGGAACATCGTCTCGCACCATCGGGTTGGAGCAGGTGTCGGCTGTTCGGGGCAGGAATCCTCGCCACCGGTACGGGGGGAGATCCCGGGTGTCGGCAGTTGGAATGAGCGGTCCCTGCTTGCGGGACTAAGCTGCGGAAGGACAGGGAGGGGATCGTCCCCGATCTTTCTGACCGCTCTGAGGAGCGATTAACGATGTTCGAGAGGTTCACCGACCGTGCGCGGCGGGTTGTCGTCCTGGCTCAGGAAGAAGCCCGGATGCTCAACCACAACTACATCGGCACCGAGCACATCCTCCTGGGCCTGATCCACGAGGGTGAGGGTGTCGCCGCTAAGGCCCTGGAGAGCCTCGGGATTTCGCTCGAGGCGGTCCGGCAGCAGGTGGAGGAGATCATCGGTCAGGGCCAGCAGGCCCCGTCCGGGCACATCCCCTTCACCCCCCGAGCCAAGAAGGTCCTGGAGCTCTCGCTCCGCGAGGCCCTTCAGCTCGGCCACAACTACATCGGCACGGAGCACATCCTGCTCGGCCTGATCCGCGAGGGCGAGGGCGTCGCAGCCCAGGTCCTCGTGAAGCTCGGCGCCGATCTGAACCGGGTGCGGCAGCAGGTCATCCAGCTACTCTCCGGGTACTCCGGGGGCAAGGAAGCCGCCACGGCCGGCGGCCCGGCGGAGGGCACGCCCTCCACTTCCCTGGTGCTGGACCAGTTCGGCCGCAACCTCACGCAGGCCGCCCGCGAATCCAAGCTCGACCCGGTCATCGGGCGCGAGAAGGAGATCGAGCGGGTCATGCAGGTGCTTTCGCGCCGCACCAAGAACAACCCGGTCCTCATCGGCGAGCCCGGCGTCGGCAAGACGGCGGTCGTCGAGGGACTGGCGCAGGCCATCGTCAAGGGCGAGGTTCCCGAGACGCTCAAGGACAAGCACCTGTACACCCTGGACCTGGGTGCGCTGGTCGCCGGTTCGCGTTACCGCGGTGACTTCGAAGAGCGCCTGAAGAAGGTGCTCAAGGAGATTCGCACGCGCGGCGACATCATTCTGTTCATCGACGAGCTGCACACCCTGGTGGGTGCGGGCGCGGCCGAGGGCGCGATTGACGCCGCCAGCATTCTGAAGCCGATGCTGGCCCGTGGTGAGCTCCAGACCATTGGCGCCACCACGCTCGACGAGTACCGCAAGCACCTGGAGAAGGACGCGGCCCTTGAGCGCCGTTTCCAGCCGATCCAGGTCGCGGAGCCGTCGCTGCCGCACACCATCGAAATTCTCAAGGGCCTGCGCGACCGGTACGAGGCGCACCACCGCGTTTCCATTACCGACGCCGCTCTGGTGGCCGCCGCGCAGCTCGCCGACCGCTACATCTCCGACCGCTTCCTGCCGGACAAGGCGATCGACCTCATCGACGAGGCCGGTTCCCGGATGCGCATTCGCCGGATGACCGCACCGCCGGACCTCCGCGAATTCGACGAGAAGATCGCCGACGTGCGCCGTGAGAAGGAGTCCGCGATCGATTCGCAGGACTTCGAGATGGCCGCCGGGCTGCGCGACAAGGAGAAGCAGCTCCTGGCCGCGAAGGCGAAGCGGGAGAAGGAATGGAAGGCCGGCGACATGGATGTCGTCGCCGAGGTGGACGAGGAGCTGATTGCCGAGGTTCTGGCGACGGCCACCGGCATTCCGGTCTTCAAGCTGACCGAGGAGGAGTCCTCCCGGCTGCTGCGGATGGAAGACGAACTGCACAAGCGCGTCATTGGCCAGAAGGACGCCATCAAGGCGCTCTCGCAGGCCATCCGGCGCACCCGGGCGGGGCTCAAGGACCCGAAGCGGCCCGGCGGTTCGTTCATCTTCGCCGGCCCTTCCGGTGTCGGTAAGACCGAGCTGAGCAAGACGCTCGCCGAGTTCCTGTTCGGCGACGAGGACGCGCTCATCTCGCTCGACATGTCGGAGTTCAGCGAGAAGCACACGGTTTCCCGACTCTTCGGCTCGCCCCCCGGATACGTGGGCTACGAGGAGGGCGGCCAGCTCACCGAGAAGGTGCGCCGCAAGCCGTTCTCCGTCGTCCTCTTCGACGAGGTCGAAAAGGCCCACCCGGACATCTTCAACTCGCTGTTGCAGATCCTGGAAGACGGTCGCCTGACCGACTCCCAGGGCCGGGTCGTGGACTTCAAGAACACGGTCATCATCATGACGACCAACCTCGGCACCCGGGACATCTCCAAGGGCTTCAACCTCGGCTTCGCCGCCGCGGGTGACGTCCGCACCGGGTACGAGCGGATGAAGAACAAGGTCAACGAGGAGCTCAAGCAGCACTTCCGGCCCGAGTTCCTCAACCGTGTCGATGACACCGTGGTCTTCCACCAGCTCACCGAGGAAGACATCATCCAGATCGTCGACCTGATGGTGACCAAGGTGGACGAGCGGCTGAAGGACCGCGACATGGGCCTTGAGCTCAGCGCGGACGCCAAGTCCCTGCTCGCCAAGAAGGGTTACGACCCGGTGCTCGGCGCCCGGCCGCTGCGCCGGACGATCCAGCGCGAGATCGAGGACACGCTCTCGGAGAAGATCCTCTTCGGCGAGCTGCGCCCCGGTCACATCGTGGTCGTCGGCGTCGAGGGTGAGGGCGAGGAGAAGAAGTTCACCTTCCGCGGTGAGGAGAAGACGGCGCTGCCCGACACTCCTCCGGTCGAGTCGGCCGCCGGTGGCAGCCCGAACCTGAAGAAGGAAGCGTGATCTGACGCAGCACGCCAGGCCGCTGCCCGGACAGGGCGGTGCACGGCGCGCACTCGGCACGGGGCCCGCCCCCGGGACCGCTTCGGCGGCCCGGGGGCGGGCCTTTTCCGTGGGCGCTGGCGCGTGGCTGTTCCCGTACGTGTGTGCTCGCGCATCGGTTTCTGCGTGGGCCCGTTGCTCCGCGTACGCGCTCGCGCCCCACCGTTCTCGGCCGCGTACGGGCGATGCGCACACGCGTATGTGCGTACGCAGCGCCGGGCTGGGGCCGGGGCCGGCCCTCGCTGGCCTGGCCGTCGGGGTCAGTCCTGGATGACCTGGATGCCGGCGGGGACCGCGACGGGCGTTGCGGTGCGGGGGAGTTGCAGGGTGTGCAGGTGAGGGAAGGCGCCCAGCCAGTCCAGGGGCGCGGGGCCCGGGTCGTGGGTGAGCCAGAGGTGGCTGAGGGGGCCGGGGGCGAGGCCGGCGACGAGTTGGGCCGGGGTGAACTCCCCGGTGACCTGGACGCACGGCCGGCCGCCGAGCCGGCGCAGCGCGGCCAGCTCCTCGGGGCTGGAGACCGGGAACTCCAGATCGCTCGGGTCGAGGTGGGCGATGATCTCGTCGGCGTAGCGGTCGGTGTCGTACCGCCGCCAGGACCCGGCGAGTTGGGCGCGTACCGGCCAGGAGGCGCGGTCGCGGAGCCGGGTCAGGTAGTCGATGGCCCGGTCGTCGGCGACCGAGGTGGCGGTGACGGCCAGCCGGTGCGCCTCAGCGTCCGACACACGGGCCGGGTCGGGCAGCATCTCCAGGACGATCGCCCCGATCCAGCCGAGCGCCCTGGCCCCCTCCAGGGTGGTGGGGCGCATCAGGTCGCGGGTGTAGCGGTGGACGCGGGCCCGTACCGCCGGGTCGAGTTCGGTGGCGTGCTCCAGGCAGGCGGCGGCCAGCAGCTTGCGGTGCCGGGCCTCGACCGGCCGGCCGCCCTTGCGCGGTGCGAGCAGGGCCTCTAGGAGGTAGCCGCATTCGTCGGGCCTGGCGAGGGCGACCGCCATCCGGATGACCTCCTCCCAGTCGTCCAGGTGGGCGTGGTCGATGAGGAAGTCGAAGTCGTGGCGCTCCACGGCCGCGCGGGCGCCCAGGTAGTCCTGGAAGGTGCGGTGCACGAAGTCGACGGTGTCCGGTGTGGGTTCGCGGAGCAGCCCGGTCCGGTTGAGCAGATGGCGGTAGATCTCCTCCGGCCCGCCCTGTTCGGCGGCGTGCGGGATGGCCGGCAGGTGTTGGGCGAGGATGTCGAGCGCCACGTCGCGGTCGATCTCGGAGCGGCCGTTGACCAGCATCCAGTGGGCCAGCTTCTGGAGGAGTTGCACCTTGGGTTCCTGCGGCAGGTCGATGCCGTCGGTGGGGTGCATGTCGCGCTCGCGGTCCCGGCGCTCCAGGAGCATGGAGAGGGCCGCGTCGTACAGCGCCCGCCGGCCGCGCGGCAGATAGCCGCGGCGGTCCCGGTGCAGGGCGCAGATCAGGCCGCACAGCAGCGGGTTGGTGGCGAGGCGGCCGAGTTCGCGGGTGATGCGGACGGCGCCGAGCAGCGTCTGCTCGTACGCGTCGATGCGGTCGAGGTCGGTCGCGTCCTCGCGGGCCGCGGCGTGCCAGCGCTGGATGAACGCGGCGACGCCCTCGCGGCTGAGCGGGGCGAGCGTGAGCTCGGCGAACCCGTCGTCGGTGAGCCAGTGCTCGGGCACTGCCGAGGGGCGCGAGGTGACCAGGCAGACGGTGTCGGGGTAGCGGGCGAGGAGGTCGCGCACGGCGTGCCTGAGGCGTTCGCGGTCCGTCTCCGGGGCCTCGTCCACGCCGTCCACCAGCAGCAGGGCGCGCCCGGCGGCCAGCACCCGGTTCGCCCAGCCGGGTGGTTGCGCGCCGGCGCACGGGTGGTGGGCCGCGGCCAGGAACCGGGCCGGCGCGGGAAAGCCGGGACCGCTGCGCCGGCCGCGCCCGGGGTCGCTGGAACCGGCCCCTCCGCGGGGCTCGCCTGGTGCGCCTGGTGCGGCCGGGCCACCCGGTCCTGCGGGCCCGCCGTGCTCGCGGGTGAAGCGGCGTACGGGGAGGACGAAGGGGACCCGGCCGCGCAGGGCGTGCAGCGCGTCGGGCAGTGCGCCGCGGGCCACCGCGACCGCCAGCCACTGCACCAGGGTCGTCTTGCCGGAGCCGGCGATGCCGCGGAGCAGCACGCGGTGCCGGCCGGCGAGCGCCTGCTCGGCGCGGAGCACGGCGCGCGGCCCGGCCGCCGCGCCGCCCCGGCCGTCGCCCTGCTGCTCGAACTCGGCCTCCAGGCTGAGGTAGGCGGTCTCCAGCGACCAGCGGTCGGGCGAGTGGGCGAGGTCGATGCCGTAGATGGTGAGGTGGTTGTGGCTGGCGACGAGGGAGCGTGCGTACTCCTCCTCGAAGGCGACGTCCGCGGCGTTCGATTCCATGGCTTCCCCGGCTCCCCCTGGTGGGTGTGGGCGTGTGCTCGTGGGTGGGGTGGGTGTGTTGGGTGTGGTGGGCTTTGGGTGGGTGTCCTTCTCAACTGGAGGGTGGAGTGGGCGGGTTGGTGGGTTGGTGGGCCTGCTGGGCGGTGGGTTGGTGGGTTGGTGGTGAAGACGCGGGTGTGGTGGGGGCGGTTCGCGCGGCGGTGTTCGTACGGTGCGGGGCTCGTACGGTGTGCGGCCGTGTGCCGTGGCGCTCGTACGGTGGGGGTTCGAGCGGGGTGGTGCGCGTACGGTGCGGTGCTCGGGGTGCCGGTTGTCGTGGGCACGGTTCTACGGGACGCGGGCCGGGAGGGGACCCGGTGAGCGTGGCCGGGGTGTGGCGGGTGGTTCGTGGTGCGGGGCCGGTCCGCTGGGGCTAGTGGGGGCGGGACCCCTCCCGGTCGGGGCTCCCTACGGTGGCGTTGGGCAGGCGCCATCTCGTACGGGTGGCGTCTGTTCCGGGTGGGCGCCCGGCCGGGGTCGGGTCTCGGTGGTCGACTCCCCGGGCGGGCGCCCGAGCCCGATGGGCCCGGCGCGTCAGCAAGCTCGACGGGGGGCGGCCCCTGGCCCTCAAGAGGCCCCGGCTGCCACCGACTTCAACGGGCCGGCACCCCAGCCTCCACAGGCAACCCCCACAACCCCAGCCCCCGAAGGCCCGGCAACCCAAGCCCTCAGCAGGACCGGCAACCCCAGCTCCCGAAGGCCCGGCGGCCCCCAACCCGCCTCCGTGCTACCTCACTCCCGCAGCCACTCTGGCAGCAGATCCGGATCGAGGGCTTCCACGCCCGTGAGGTGGGTGTCGCGGGGCAGGTGCAGGGTGCGGAGGTGGCGGAGGTCGGCGAGGGGGGTGACGTCGAGGCGGGCGTCCGACATGACGCTAGTCAGGTCCAGCCAGCGCAGCCCGGGGAGCGCGGTGGGCAGCGCCGTCAGCCTCGGAGCGTCGTCGAAGAACGCGTCCACGACCAGGTGCGCGAGGCGCGGGAGGCGGTGCTGCGGGCCGAGATGGTCCAGCGCGCGGCCCCTGACGTCCAGGTAGATCAGCTCGTCGAGCGTGCAGACGGTGTCCCAGTCGGCGGCGCTGGTCGGGCTGTTCCCGCCGAGTACGAGATGTTGGAGCTGCGGCCAGTGGGCGAGGGCCGCGAGCCCGTCGATGGCTTGTGGCAGCAGGCGCATGTCCAGCGTGCGCAGCGGGGCGCCCCGCGGGAACCAGTCAAGGCGCCACCGAACGTGCGGCCCCAGCCGCACGTCGAGCGACGTCAGCCCGTCGAGCGAGCGCAGCGGGCTGAGGTCCAGCTCGTACATGTGGGTGTCGGGCAGGCTCAGCACCAGCGCGGACAGCGGCAGTCCGGCCAGCGCAGTCAGGTCGTGGATGCGGTCGCAGTCCTGGATGTCGAGGGTGACCAGTTCCCGCTGCCCGGCGAGGAAGCCCAGGTCGGTGAGGATCTGGTGGTCGCGGATGCGCAGGTGGCTGAGGCGGTGCCCGCGTACGTAGTCGGCCATGGCGGCCGGGTCCAGGTCGCCGCGGGTCTCCAGCCGGGGTCGGCCGCCGAGCGCGGCCAGTTCGGCGAGTTCGGCCGCTGAGGTCGCCACGTAGTACAGCCCCTCGGGCGCCAGGTGCGCGATGACCTCGTGCGCGTACCGCTGGGTGTCGAACCGCTGCCAGGCCCAGGCGAGTTGGGACCGTACCGAGATCGCCGGGTGTTCCCGGAACCGGGCCAGGGTCGCGATGGCTGCGTCGCCCTCGATGTGCGAGGCGGTGACGACGACCCGGGTGGCGTCGCGTTCGGAGAGCCCTTCCGGCCCCGGCAGCAGCTCCAGGACGAGCGGGCCGACCTCGGCGAGCCGGCGGGCCTCCTCGTTGGTCCGGGGCGGGATCAGCCGCGCGGTGCGCCGCTCGACCTCGCCGCGCACCGCGGGATCGAGCTCGGCGGCGTGTTCCAGGCAGGCCATCGCCAGCAGGTGGATGCGCATCCGGGTGCCCGGGTCTTCGGCGGCGTCGCCGCGTTCGACCAGCTCACGCAGGAGTTCGGCGCGCTCGCGGGGCCGGGCGTGGGCGACCGCGAGCCGGATCACGTCCTCCCACTGGTCGTCCGCCGCGTGGTCGAGCAGCAGGCCGATGTCCCACTCCTCGACCGCGCGCTTGGCGCCCAGGTAGTCCTGGAAGGTGCGGTGCACGAAGTCCACGGCGCCCGGGGTCGGTTCGCGCAACAGGCCGCTGCGGTGCAGCAGGTGCTGGAAGACGGTGGCCGCGTCGCCCTGCCCCGCCGCGGCCGACACCGCGGGCAGCGCGTCCGCGACGATCCGCTGGGCGTGGTCGCGGTCCAGCTCGGTGCGGCCGTTGCGGATCAGCCAGTACGCGAGCCGCTGGAGGAGTTGCACCTGCGGCTCGTCCGACAGCTCGATGCCGTACGGGCCGCTCATGTCGCGCTCCCGGTCGCGGCGGGTCAGCAGCATGGACAGGGCCGCGTCGTACAGCTCCTTGCGGCCGTGCGGGA
Source organism: Streptomyces sp. 796.1 (assembly GCF_047525675.1). Lineage (NCBI taxonomy): Bacteria > Bacillati > Actinomycetota > Actinomycetes > Kitasatosporales > Streptomycetaceae > Streptomyces > Streptomyces sp. 796.1. Next base: position 72,059 of record NZ_JBLIWA010000026.1, read on the forward strand.
GGTAGCCGCGGCGGTCCCGGTGCAGCGCGCAGAGCAGGCCGCACATCAGCGGGTTGACGGCGAGGCGGCCCAGGTCCTGCTTGGTGCGTACGGCGCTGAGCAGGGACTTCGCATAGCCGTCGATGCGCTCGGCCGCCTCGCCGGTGGCCTCGGCGCGGGCGGCCGTGTGCCAGCGGCCGATGAAGGAGGCCACCTCGTCGCGGCCCATCGGCAGCAGCGTCAGCTCGTCGAAGCCCTCCCGGCCCAGCCAGTGGTCGCGTACGGCGGAGGGGCGGGAGGTGACCAGGTAGAGGTTGCCCGGGTACGCGTCGAGCAGGTCGCGCAGCCAGCCGCGGGTCTGTTCGCGCTCCCGCTCGGGGATCTCGTCGATGCCGTCGACCAGGACCAGGCCGCGGCCCTCGCCGAGCACCCGGTCCGCCCAGCCGGGCGGCTGCGCGTCGGCCAGCGGGCAGCCGACCGCGGCCAGGAACCTGCCGGGCGTCGGGAGCTGCGCCCCGCCCCGGGTGAGGGTGCGCAGCGGCAGGACGAACGGGATGCGGCCGTACACGTGCACCAGGCGGTCGTCGTACTGGCGGCGGGCCGCGACCACCGCGAGCCACTGCACCAGCGTGGTCTTGCCGGAGCCGGCGGTGCCGCGCACCAGCACCCGTTCCCGGTCGGCGAGCGCCTGATCGGCGCGGAGGGGCGGGGCGGGGACGGACAGCTCGTCGGCCGGGTCGAGCAGGTCGGTGTCGGCCAGGTCGGCCAGGTCGCGCAGGTCGATCGGGCCCAGGGGGTCTGCCGGGCCGCCCCCGGGCCCGTCGGTGGCGCGGCCGGTCGGCCGGTCGCCCTCCGGGCCGTTCGCCCAGGCGCCGGCGTTCCCCGTGCGGTGGTGGGCGGTGTGCCGGTCCGGGGCCGTACGGGTCGCCTGGAGGCTCAGGTACGTGGCGTCCAGCGGCCAGCGGTCGGGCGAGTGGGTGAGGTCGATGCCGTAGATGGTGAGCGTGCCGTGTTTGCGGGCGATGTACTGCGCGTACCGCTCGTCGAAGGCCACGTCGGTCGCCGCGTGCGTGGGGTTGCGCTCGATCAGTGCGTCGACCTTGGCCACCAGCCCGGCCAACTGCTCGCTCTGCTGGACGAGGGTGTGCGCGACGAAGCTGGAGCGCTGCGTGAAGAAGTGCAGGATGTGCAGGCAGGCGGTCTCCAGGACGCGCTGGTAGAGCGCCGTGGCGGGCTCGCTCAGGCCGCGCAGCCGGGCCTGGTCGGGGGCGTCCGCGGTGAGCCGGTGGGCCAGGCTGCGCGGGCCGTGCCGGACCGCCTCCACGTCGCTGAGGTGCAGATCGCCGAGGCCGTGCAGGGTGGCGGCCAGCGCGCGGGCGACCGCCTCCTCCTCGTCCTGCGGCACCGGCCGCTCGTGCGGGCCGGCCGCGCGAACGCTGCGCCGGACCAGTTCGGCGGCGAGTCGGTGCAGGTCACGCTCGGTGAGGGTGCGCTTTTCGCCGCGGAAGGAGACCAGCCCCGAGATCCGCACCGGCCGGTCGACCAGCCCTGCGCCCGGCGGCTCCACCACGAACAGCTTCTTGACGATCGGCACGATGGCGCTCGACAGCAGCCGGACGCCGATGGCTGATGGTTCCACTGCCCGTCCCCCGATTTCCGAATCCCCCGCGCGGCCCGTACGGACCGCACCCGCCCGGGGCGCCCCCGCCGTGCCCCGCGCCCCCGTCCGTGGCCGGCGCCGGGCCGCGTCCCCAGCGCCCGGCCGGTGCAACAGGCTACTGCGGACGGGGGGCGCCGGACCCGCAGCGGGGCGGCGAACGATCAGCCGCGCGGCACGCGCGGGGCCCGTGGGAGCGGTGTCGCCGGTGACATGGGGCACAGCCCCCCGACGGCCTACTAGGTCAGGTAGCGGGCCGGGCCGCGGGCCGGCCGGGACTTTCGGCCCCTTGGCCCCGGGCCTTTCGCGAGGGGGCGGCCGGGGCTTTTTCCATACGGCGCGCGAGGCCCGGAAAATGCGGCCCGGAAGGGCACGGGATGCCGCCGAACGCACCACGGAATGGTCTTTACGGGTGATCGCCCGCGGTGTGGAAGGGACGAATTCCCCTCGCTCGTGCTACGAGAAGGAGTAGTAGAAGGCCAATACATACACCCCTTGGCAGAAAACCGGGCCCGGGTTACCAAGGTATGGCGATCCCGGCGAACCGCAGAGGATTCGCAGTCGGGATCAATACATTTCCTGGATTTCTCCGGAGGTACTTCCGTATGACGCAGCACACCAAGGCCACCCGCGTGAACAAGTCGGTCCTGCGCACTCGCGCCACCGTGTTGGCCGTGGGTCTGGGCGGCTCGCTCGCGCTGGGGACCGGGGTGGCGCTGGCAGCGACGCCGCACTCCCCCCTCTCCGCCGCGGCTTCGGCCGATTCCCTGGTCAAGTCGATTCAGGCACAGGCGAAGACGCAGCAGAAGGCGGCGGACCGGGACGAGAAGAGCGCCGCGCAGAAGAACGAGAAGCACACCAAGAAGGAAAAGGGCAAGAAGGCCGACCAGAAGAAGGCCAAGAAGGCCGGCGAGCGGGACAAGGGGCACGGTGCGAAGGGCAAGCGTGCCGACCGGTCCAAGCGCGGCCCGCTGAACGCCTCCTCCTGGGTCGCCCCGGTCGGCGACGCGCCGCTGAGCGCGCCGTTCGCGGCCGGCGGTGCCCGCTGGGCGCACGGCCACTCCGGCCAGGACTTCGCCGTCTCCACCGGCACCTCGGTCAAGGCCGCGCACGGCGGCACCGTGATCAAGGCCGGCGGCAACGGCGGCGGCGACGGCCCGGCGTACGGCAACGCCATCGTGGTCAAGCACGCCGGCGGCACGTACTCGCAGTACGCGCACCTGTCGAAGATCAAGGTGGCCGTGGGCCAGTCGGTCCGCGCCGGCCAGGAGATCGGTCTCTCCGGCAACACCGGAAACTCCTCCGGTCCGCACCTGCACTTCGAGATCCGCACCGGCCCGAACTACGGCTCCGGCATCGACCCGCTGGGCTTCCTGCGCGGCCACGGCCTGAGCTTCTGACCGGGCCCCCGCCCGATCCGCCGCACCCGCCCGGCCACGTGGCTGAGCTGCGGTGACGGCACCCCACGCGACGAGCGGCGGCCGGTCCCCCCGAGGGATCGGCCGCCGCTCGTCGTGCTGTCGCGGGCTCGGGTCGGAGGCTCAGCGCCCGGGCTCAGCCCCCCGAGTGGGCGCCGCTGCCCCGGTGCTCGGCGTCGGGGCACGCGTCGCCGTCGTCCTCGCCGACGGCGACGCCCAGCGGCCCGGCCAGGGCGGCCGAGAGCGCCGCGCAGAGCGGCAGTTGCAGCGTGAACAGCGCGACGATCAGGGTGAGGAAGGCGTAGTCGACGGCCTGGCCCGCGCCGTCGGACACGAACCTGACCACGCTGATGACCAGCAGCACGCCCGCGTACGCCACCGCGTTGCGGGTCGCGATCAGCCAGCGGTGCGGCGTCGGGCGGGTCGCCGCGAGCACGCCGATCACCAGGGCCGCGGCCACCGGGAAGACCAGCGCCGACGGGCTGAGCCAGTCGCTGGAGAACGTCTGCCAGGAACTGTCGCCGTCGTCGTCCGGATAACCGCCCGCATAGATCAACACGAACGACAGGAGCGCACCCACCGCCCACGGAATGCAGGACGTCGCTATCGCGAACGTGGCTGCCTTGGGAAGGGGTGCGCTCATGGGTCGTGCCAATCGTCAGGGGGCCAGACGGACGGTTTCCGTACCGTGCATTCCGTCAGTACCCGCCGTTGTTGCCAATCGTAGCCGCGGGGCAGGCCGGCTTGAACAGGCAGGTCGGGCTGGCCTGCTTGGCGGTGTGCAGGAACTTCGTGTACGTCTTCATCGGCGAGCGGGTGAATCCGCTGATGATGATTTCGTGGTCGGGCATCTGCTTGTGCCGGCCCGAGATGTAGAAGTCGCCGCTGCGGCTGATCCTGGCGTTGTAGTAACCGGAAATGCTGCCGACGCTGCAATACGGGTTACCGGCCTCGGTGATGCCCCGCACCTGAGCCGTCTTCGAGTTCTGCGACATCACCCGGAACGACATCTTCTTCTTGCTCGCCGTCTTCTTGGCGACGAACTTCCCATTCGTCTTGTAGACGTGCGTGGTGCCGATGTGCGCATTCCACGACGAGCCGCCCTCCCAGTACACGATTCCGGTGAGGTCGGTGCGGTGGCTCTTGCTGTCGGCCTTGCTGAAGCCGCGGTTGTCGCCGGCGTACTTGTAGCCCTTGGTGTACTTGCAACCCACCGGCGCGGTGACCCACTTGCTGCGGATGAAGGTGCGGTACTTGATCGTCGTGGAGTGGTACTTCTTGGCCTTCGCCTCGGCCTTGAACGCGGCCGACTCCAGCGCGGCGGGCTGCGCCGAGGTGGGCACCTGGACGTTCAGGTTCCAGGTGTGGCCGTTGACCGGCCGCTCCCCGGTCCTGGCGAAGTCGGCGCGCTCGCCGTCCGTCCACTCGCTCGCCGGTGCGTTCGCCGTGGTCGAGATCGTGTACTCGCTCTCCGCGCCGGGCCGCACCGCCACGTCGCGCAGGCTGGTGCCGCGGGTGGTGGCGATCAGCTTGCCGTCGCGGAAGACCTGGTACGGGGCGGCGCCGCGCACGCCGGGCCAGGACAGGTCGACGAACTCGGAGTTGGAGGCCCAGGCGGCCCGGGCGGTGGTGGCCGAGGTGCCGGCCAGGGTGGTGCCGGCCAGCGTCGGGCCGTCGTCGCCGGCGCCCTTCAGGACGGTGAAGTCGGTGGCGGCGCCGGTGATGTGGCGCAGCGCCCGCGGGGCCTTGCCGCCGTCGGTCAGGAAACGGCCCTGGCCGGCGCTGAACCGGTAGTCCGCGCTGCGGACGGTGGTGGTGCCGGTGCCGAAGGCGGTCTCGGCGGCGGGGGCGGGGTGCGCCGCGGCCGGGGCGTCGCCGGTGAGCGGGCTGGCCACCGCGCCGGTGGTGCCGCCGGTCAGCAGGGCCAGCGGCAGCGCCACGGCGACCAGCGCCCGGGGCGCCTGCCGGCGGGCGCCCTGGGCGATCGACGGGTCCGACGGGTCAGCGGACCGCGTCGGGTCCGGCTCGGCGCCCGGTGCGGACCCGGTGGAAGTGCTGCGTATGGAACGCATGAAGTGATGTCCCCCTGAAAGCCTGATGGCTGGCTTGATTCTGGCCATCGCAGTTCGGTCATGCTGGGCCAAATGGTGGCCGCAGTGCAGGTCACCCTAGCTGCAATGGCGCGTACAGGTCACGTCTGTATGGCGTATAAGAGTCGCCGGGCGCTGCGGCCCGCGGCGGATGCCCGGGCAGGGGTGCGGGGCGTTCCGGGGCTGGTGGCGCCTTCCCTGCGGGTGGCGGCAACTCGCGTACGACGGGCGGAAGTTGGGGCACCAGCGGGGCGGGCGGGGCCGCCGTGCGACAGGTGTCGCCGGTCGGTTTCGCCGCGCGGCAGGTGTCGTTGGCCGGGGCCACCGCGCGGCCGAGGCCATCGGCCGGGCCCTCCGCGCGCCAAGCGGCGGCCGAGGCCGCCGGGTTGTCCGTACCGGCCGGGCCTAGCGTGCGGCGCGCACCAGTTGGGCCAGATAGCGGCCCGCGATCTCCAGCGGCTCGGTGCTCTGCGAGACCTGGGCGGCGAGTTCGGCGCCCTCGATGGTGCTGATGGCCAGGTGGGCCAGGTCGTGGGCGGCCGGGTCGGGGATGCCGGCGGTGCGCAACTTGGTGTGCACGAGGGCGCGCCAGCGGGCGAACGCCGCGGCGGCTGCGGCCTGGATGTCGGGGGCGCGGCCCGCCGTGCCGAGGGCGGTCGCGGTGATCGGGCAGCCGTCGGTCCAGTCGGAGGCGGCGAGCCCCGTGGCGAGGTCCCGGCAGAGCGCGGCGAGGGCGGCGGCCGGGTCGTCGTCGGCGTCCAACGCGGCGCTGAGCTCCTCGGCGAACTCCTGGTCGCCGTGGTGGATCGCGGCGACGGCCAACTCCTGCTTGCCGCCGGGGAAGAAGTGGTAGACGGAGCCGAGGGTGGCCTGGGCCTGCTGGGCGATCTGCTTGATGCCCGTGCCGTCGTAACCCTGGCGCTGCATCAGCGCGGAGGCCGCGCGGACGATGCGGGCGCGGGTGTCGGGGGCCCCGGCGTTCTTCGTCTTCGTGCTCACGCCCGTCAGTCTACGCAGTAGAACGTTCGTTTTAGAGCTGTGCTACGGTGCCTCCCGGCGCTAAGTAGAGCGTTCGTTTTAGCGGATGTCCTCGGGGACGGATCATTGGGAGGGGTCGCCATGCGTACGGCTTCGGGCGTGGGTGGTGTCGGTGACGTGGGTGGAATCGATGGCGTTGCCGGCGTGGGGGCGAGCGTTGCGTCGGGTGCGGGTGCGGGTGCGGGTGCGGGCGCACGGACGGGCGCGGATGCCGTCGCGGGTTCGCCCGCTGCGGCGGGGCCGGGGGCGGCCGTCAAGGACGGGGGCACGGGTCCCGACCCGGCCGGGCGCTCGGTGACCGTGCTCGGGCTCGGGCCGATGGGGCGGGCGATGGCGCGCGCGTTCCTGGCCCGCGGGTACGCCGTGACGGTGTGGAACCGCACCGCGCACAAGGCGGACGACCTGGTGGCGGCCGGCGCGCGGCGGGCCGGTTCGGTGCGGGAGGCGCTGGCCGCCAATGCGCTGGTGGTGCTCAGTCTGACCGACCGCGCCGCGATGTACGCGCTCCTCGAACCGGCGGTGGCCGCCCTGCCGGGCCGGGTGCTCGCCAACCTCAGCTCCGACACCCCGGACGGTGCCCGTGCGGCGGCGGCCTGGGCGGAGCGGCACGGCGCGGGGTACCTCGCGGCCGGCATCGCGGCCTCGCCGCCCCAGGTCGGCACGGACCAGGGCCGTGCGTACTACAGCGGCCCCGCCGAACTGTTCGAGGCGCACCGCGGGGCGCTCGGGGTGATCAGCCCGGTCGAGCACCTGGGCGCCGATCCCGGGCTCGCGCCCCTCTGCTACCAGGTGCAGATGGACCTGTTCTGGACGGGCCTGACCGGCTGGCTGCACGCGGTGACGATGGCCGAGGCACACGGGGTGGGCGCGGCGGAGGTACTGCCGTACGTGCTGGACGTGGCCGGCTCGCTGCCGGAGGTCCTCCGCTTCTACAGTGCCCGTCTCGCCGCCGGCGACGACACCGGGGACGTGGACCGGATCGCCATGGGTGCGGCGAGCGCGGCCCACGTGGCGCAGACGGCGCGCGCCGCCGGCGTGGACCCGACGCTGCCCGATGCGGTGCTCGCCACCTTCCAGCGCGGCCTCGCCGCCGGCCACGGCGACCGCAGCTTCACCGCCCTGCGCGAGGCCCTGCGGGCGGCACCCGCGCGGGCGTGAACCGGGCGGGCGTGAACCGGGCGGGCGTGACCGGGCGGGCGTGAACCGGGCGGGCGTGAACCGGGGCGCCGGCGAACCGGCCCGTGGGCCCGCCCGCCCCCGCTCAGCCCCCGAGCCGGCTGACGTCCCGGACCGCGCCCTTGTCCGCGCTGGTGGCCATCGCCGCGTACGCGCGCAGCGCCTGGGAGACCTTGCGCTCGCGCGCGGCCGGGCGGTAGTCGCCGAGCCGTTCCAGCAGGGCCGCCCGGCGCTCGGTCAACTCCTCGTCGGGGACGAGGAGTTCGATGGTGCGGGCGGGGATGTCGATGCGGATCGGGTCGCCGTCCTCGACCAGGGCGATGGTGCCGCCGGACGCCGCCTCGGGCGAGGCGTGGCCGATGGAAAGGCCCGAGGTGCCGCCGGAGAAGCGGCCGTCGGTGACCAGGGCGCAGGACTTGCCGAGGCCGCGGCCCTTGAGGAAGGAGGTCGGGTAGAGCATCTCCTGCATGCCGGGGCCGCCCTTGGGGCCCTCGTACCGGATGACCACCACGTCGCCCGGCTTGACCGTCTTGTTCAGGATCTTCTCGACGGCCTCCTCCTGCGACTCGCAGACCACGGCCGGGCCCTGGAAGGTCCAGATCGACTCGTCCACGCCTGCGGTCTTGACCACACAGCCGTCCACGGCGAGGTTGCCGCGCAGCACGGCGAGGCCGCCGTCGGCGGAGTACGCGTGCGCGGCGTCGCGGATGCAGCCGCCGGCGGCGTCGGTGTCCAGCGAATCCCACCGCTCGGACTGCGAGAACGCCTCGGCCGACCGCTTGCAGCCGGGCGCCGCGTGCCACAGTTCGAGCGCCTGCGCGGTGGTCGCGCCGCTGCGCGGGTCCCAGGCGTCGAGCCACTCCTTGATGCCGGCGGAGTGGACGGTGTGCACGTCCTCGTTGAGCAGCCCGGCGCGGTAGAGCTCGCCGAGGATGGCCGGGATGCCGCCGGCGCGGTGCACGTCCTCCATGTAGTACGTGCCCTGCGGCGCCACGTTCGGGGCGACCTTCGCCAGGCACGGGACGCGGCGCGAGACGGCGTCGATGTCGGTCAGGTCGTAGCCGGCGCCGGCCTCCTGCGCCGCGGCCAGCAGGTGCAGGATCGTGTTGGTCGAGCCGCCCATCGCGATGTCCAGCGCCATCGCGTTCTCGAACGCGGCGTGCGTGGCGATGTTGCGCGGCAGCACACTGGCGTCGTCCTCGCCGTAGTAGCGCCGGGTCAGCTCCACGACGGTGGCGCCGGCCCGCTCGTACAGCTCCTTGCGGGCGGTATGGGTGGCCAGCACCGAACCGTTGCCGGGCAGCGCCAGGCCGATCGCCTCGGTCAGGCAGTTCATCGAGTTGGCCGTGAACATGCCCGAACACGAGCCGCAGGTGGGGCAGGCGTTCTCCTCGATGCGCAGGATGTCCTCGTCCGAGACGTCCTCGTTGACCGCGTCGCTGATGGCGTTGATCAGGTCGAGCTTGCGGACGGTGCCGTCGACCAGGGTGGCCCGGCCGGCCTCCATCGGGCCGCCGGAGACGAAGATCGTGGGGATGTTCAGCCGCAGCGCGGCCATCAACATGCCCGGGGTGATCTTGTCGCAGTTGGAGATGCAGATCAGGGCGTCCGCGCAGTGCGCCTCGACCATGTACTCCACCGAGTCGGCGATCAGGTCGCGCGAGGGCAGGCTGTACAGCATCCCGCCGTGGCCCATCGCGATGCCGTCGTCCACCGCGATGGTGTTGAACTCGCGCGGCACGGCGCCCGCCGCCTTGATCGCCTCGCTGACGATCCGGCCGACCGGCTGGAGGTGGGTGTGCCCGGGCACGAACTCGGTGAAGGAGTTGGCCACCGCGACGATCGGCTTGCCGATGTCCTCGCTCGCTACCCCGGAGGCCCGCATCAGCGCGCGGGCGCCCGCCATGTTGCGGCCGTGGGTGACGGTACGGGACCTCAGCTCGGGCACGGTGCTCACTCCCTGGTGACGCCTGACGCGTACGCCGGTGCGTACGTCAGTGCATGCGTACGGTGTCGTACGAGCCTACGCCCCCGGCTCCAAGATCTGGACGCGTATTCCGGGATGCGAGACGGGCGTGGGGCGTCCGCCGGTCAGTGCGCCGGCCGGTGGGCGCGTCAGCCGGTGGCGTCCCGTTCGGTGCCGCCCCGTTCGGCGGGCGCGGGCGCCGGCGCGGGCTCGGGGGCGGTCGGCGCGCCGGTCAGCAGCCGCTGGACACCCGGTGCGACCAGCGCGATGACCTCCTCGGGGGCGGCGCTGGCCAGCGGCTCCATCTTGATCACGTACCGCAGCAGGGCCATCCCCACCAGTTGGGCCGCGGCGAGTTCGGAGCGCAACTGCGGGTCGGGGACGTCGAGTTCGGCCGCGACGCGGAACATCAGCTTGGTGGAGACCAGCTCCCGGAAGACGGCCGCCGCCGCGTCGTTGCCGACCGCCGAGCGGAGGATCGCCAGCAGCGGCTCGCGGTGCGCCGGGTTCTCCCAGATGCCGAGGAAGAACCGGGCCAGCCGCTCGCCCTGCTCCGCCGGCGGCGCCGCCAGCAGCATGTCGGGGGCGAGCAGCGCGGGCCCGAAGTCCAGCTCGACGGCGGCGGCGAAGACCCGTTCCTTCGTACCGAAGTAGTGGTGGACCAGGGCCGGATCCACGCCGGCGCCCTTGGCGATGCCGCGGATGGACGCCCTGTCGTAGCCGCGGGCGGCGAACTCCGCGCGCGCCGCCGTCAGGATGCGGTCCCGCGCCGCCGGCTCGCCCGCGCCGCCGGCCCGCGGCCGACCGCGCCGGCGCGGGGCGCTGACGCCCTCGCTCACGGGCCGGCCGCCTCGGGCGGGACGGCCAGGTGCAGCCGGGTGAAGGCGAGCGCCTCGGCGAGGTCGGCCTCGCGTTCGGCGGCGGACATCGACCGCCGGGTGTTGACCTCGACCACGACGTGGCCGGTGAAGCCGTTGCCGGCCAGCCGCTCCAGGAGGGCCGCGCACGGCTGGCTGCCGCGCCCCGGCACCAGGTGCTCGTCCTTGCCGGAGCCGCCGCCGTCGGCGATGTGCACGTGCGCCAGCCGGTCACCCATCCGGTCCACCATCGCCAGTGCGTCGGCGCGGGCGGTCGCGGTGTGCGAGAGGTCGACGGTGAAGTGCCGGTAGTCGTCCTTGGTGACGTCCCAGTCGGGCGCGTACGCGAGCATCTCGCGGTCCCGGTAGCGCCACGGGTACATGTTCTCGACGGCGAACCTGACGTCCGTCTCGTCCACCATCCGCCAGATGCCGCTGACGAAGTCCCTGGCGTACGAGCGCTGCCAGCGGAACGGCGGGTGCACCACCACGGTGGAGGCGCCCAGCCGCTCGGCCGCCGCCCGCGCCCGCTGGAGCTTGACCCACGGGTCGGTGGACCACACGCGCTGGGTGATCAGCAGGCAGGGCGCGTGCACGGCGAGGATCGGCACCTGGTGGTAGTCGGACAGCCGGCGCAGCGCCTCCACGTCCTGGCTGACCGGATCGGTCCACACCATGACCTCGACGCCGTCGTACCCCAGGCGCGCCGCGATCTCGAAGGCCGTCGCCGTGGACTCCGGATACACCGAGGCCGTGGAGAGGGCGACCTTCGCATCCGGGATGCGCACCACTGGCTCCGTCACGAGGGACAGGGTACGGCGTGTCGCCGTCCGGGCCAGGGGCCGGCGGGCCGCGGGCCACCGGCCGGGCCGTACGGGCCAGCCGCCGCGCGGGCCGCCCGTTGCCCTCACCGCCGGTGGCCGGGGGCCGCCCCGCCGCGCCCGGGCCAGTCCGTTCGCCGCGCCCCCGCTACCCCGTCGTGAGCTGCCCCAGGGCCGGGCGCTCGGCCGGCAGGTGGTCCAGGCGGCGCAGGATCACGCCCTCGCGCAGCGCCCAGGGACAGATCTCCAGCTCCTCGACCTCGAAGAGCTCCATCGACGCCTCCGCGACCAGCGCCCCGGCCACCAACTGGCCGGCCCGGCCGACCGAGACCCCGGGCAGTTCGGCGCGTTCGGCGGTCGGCATGTCGGCCAGCCGGGTCACCCACTCGGTCAGCGCCGTCCGGTTCAGGGCGCGCTGCACGTACAGCCCCTCGGCCGAGCGCGCCGCGCCGGTCAGCCGCGCGAGCTGCTTGAACGTCTTGGACGTGGCCACCACGTGGTCCGGCGGCCCGAGCCGGCTGAAGTCGCCGACGACCCGGGCGATCTGCGCCCGCACGTGCCGCCGCAGGGCCCGTACGTCGTCCGCGTCCGGCGGGTCGCCGGGCAGCCAGCCGCCGGTGAGCCGGCCCGCGCCCAGCGGCAGCGAGACCGCCGCGTCGGGCTCCTCGTCCTGGCCGTACGCGATCTCCAGCGAGCCGCCGCCGATGTCGAGCACCAGCAGCCGGCCGGCCGACCAGCCGAACCAGCGGCGCACCGCGAGGAAGGTCAGCCGCGCCTCCTCGTCGCCGGTCAGCACCGCGAGCCGGACGCCGGTCTCGGCCGCGACCCGGGTCAGGACCTCGTCCACGTTGGTGGCCTCGCGGACCGCGGAGGTGGCGAAGGGCAGTACCTCCTCACAGCCCTTGTCCTCGGCCGCGCGGAGCGCATCGCGCACCACCGCGACCAGCCGGTCGATGCCGTCACTGCCGATGGAACCATCCGGATCGAGCAGCTCGGCCAGGCGCAGCTCCGCCTTGTGGGAGTGCGCGGGCAACGGGCGGGCACCGGGGTGGGCGTCCACCACCAGGAGGTGCACCGTGTTCGAACCCACATCTAGGACACCGAGTCTCATGGCCAGAACGCTACTGTGCGCGGCGAACGGCTCGGCGATCGGCTGGTCACGATACGGCTCGATTGGTCACGATACGGCGACGGGGAGTGGCCTCCGGGAGTGCGGAAAACCCCTGCGACGGGTGGGGTGGAGGGGGCCGCGCGCGGTCCGCGGGGCCGCCGGCCCGCCCGTCCGCGCCGGGCCGCGCGGGCCGGGATCCACCTGCCCAGGGTCCGAAATCGGCCCGCGGCAGGTCGCGCGGCCGGCGGCGGTCACATCCGACCGGGCAACGGGATGCCGCCGGTTGGCGCATACGCTGGGGGCGTGGCAAAGACCAAAAAGGCGAAGCAGGGCAAAGCGCCAAAGCAGGGGTCGCCGAAGGCGCCGAAGAAGCCCACCGCCGGGGCGCCGGACCCCGCGGACGAGCAGGGGCTCGACTTTCCGCGGGCCTGGGTGGAGTTCCCCGACCCGGCCGACGACGAGCAGGTCTTCCGCTGTGACCTGACCTGGCTGACGTCCCGCTGGAGCTGCATTTTCGGCCAGGGCTGCCAGGGCATCCAGGCCGGTCGGGCGGCCGACGGCTGCTGCACGCTCGGCGCGCACTTCTCGGACGAGGAGGACGAGCAGCGGGTGGCGGGGCACGCGGCCCGGCTCACCCCCGAGCTGTGGCAGTTCCACGACGTGGGCACGCGCACCGGCTGGGTGCAGGAGGACGAGGACGGCGAGCGCCAGACCCGGCGCTACGAGGGCTCGTGCATCTTCCAGAACCGCCCGGGCTTCGCCGGCGGCGCCGGCTGCGCGCTGCACATCCTCGCCCTGCGCGAGGACCGGGAGCCGCTGGAGACCAAGCCCGACGTGTGCTGGCAGCTCCCCGTCCGCCGCACCTACGACTGGGTGGACCGCCCGGACGACACCCGGGTGCTGGTCGTGTCGATCGGCGAGTACGACCGCCGCGGTTGGGGCCCGGGCGGCCACGACCTGCACTGGTGGTGCACCTCGGCGACGTCGGCGCACGGCGCGGGCGACCCGGTGTACGTCACCTACCGCCCCGAGCTCACCGAGCTGATGGGCCCGGCCGGCTACGCCGAACTGGTCACCCTGTGCGAGGCCAGGCTCGCTTCCCTGCTCCCGATGGCCCCGCACCCGGCGGACCCGCCCCGGGCCACCACGAACGGCACGCCCGCCGAAGCCTGACCCGCCCCGGGACACGCCCGACGCGCCCGGCGACCCACACCGGCGCCCCGTACCCGCGCCGCCTGGCCGCAGACCGCCCCGCCGCCGGCGCTCCCACCTCGCCGCCCCTGCCCGCGCAACGCAAGGAGCCGAGGTCCGGTGGGGGCCGGACCCCGGCTCGTCCAGGGGTCCCGTACGGGATCTCGTACGGAGAGGCGTGCGGGGGACGCGTACGGAGCGCTCGTACGGGTGCGCGCGAGGTCGTGCGGGTTGATGCGGGGTCGTGCGGCGGAGCAGGGCGGGACGGGGAAGCCGATGAAGCGCGGGGCCGGTGCTACGGGGCCGGGCTGCCCGCCGGTTCGGTCGGCTGGGGGGTCGGGTCACTCGGGGCCGGGGTGGGCGTGGGTGTGGGGGTCGGTTCGGTGGGCGTCGGGGTCGGTTCCGGGGCCGTCGGTTCGCCGACGCCCTCGATGGTGACGACCGAACCCGTCGGGGTCACCGAGATGCGCCCGGTCCACGGGCCGACCGGCTCCCGCGCGTGGTCGACGGTGACGACCAGCGTCACCGACTCGCCGGCGCCGAGCTCGCCCGAGCTCTGGCTGAGCAGCAGCCACGGCGCGTCCGGCACGGCCGACCAGCGCACCGGCCCGCCGGCCGCGGTCAGGATGATCAGCGTCGCGTCGCCGCTGGGCTGCGCCGCCACCGTCAACTGCCCCGGCACCGGCGCGCTGCTGCCGGTCCCGGGCGTGGGCTGCTCGGCGCCCGGCGTCGCCGCCGGGCTGGCCGTCGGGGCGCCGTCGGCCGGGTCCTTCGGCTGCTTGCGCTCCGCCGGGTCGCGCCGCTCGGGCGAGCGCCAGCCGACGTCGGCGTCGGGCGCGTTCCCGCGCGCGTTGCCGGCTTCCTCGTACGGCGCGCCGCCCAGGTCGTCCCGCTCGGTCGCGGAGACCCCGCCGCCGCCCGCCTGGCTCTCGCCGGTGAGCGGGGCCCCCCGGTAGGCGGCCCACAGGGCGAGCACCGGGGCGGCGATGACGGTGGCCACCACCGTCGTGGTGACCGCCCGGCTGCGCAGTCGGCTGCGCCGGGCGGCGCGGTCCTTCGGGTCGATCGGGAAGCCGCGCCGGTCGAACCGCGGCCAGGCCGCCGCCCGTGGCGACCGGCCGCGCAGCGCCCACTGCATCGCCGCGCACACCGCGGCCCGCGGGGCCTCCAGGATCGGCAGTGCGGCCGGCGCGGTGGCGGTGCCGGGCCAGGGCCCGCCGGCGGTGGCCCGTTCGGCGGTCCGCCGGCACTGGCCGCAGTCGTCGACGTGGCGTACGAGCTCGCGCCGCAGCGCCGCGGAGAGCAGCACCTGGGCGTCGCCGGCGAGCCGGGAGACGGTGGGGCAGCGGCCGAGTTCCACCACGGCGAGCGCCGCGCGGGTGCGCTCCACCTCGCAGGCCGCGCTGGCCAGTAGCGCCCGGGTCTCGTCCGGGTCGCCGCCGATGACGGCCGCGACCTCGTGCGGCGAGAGCTGGTGGCGCACCGCGAGCTCCAACGCCTCGCGCTGCTCGGGGCTGGTGCCGGCGGCCTCGGGCCAGGCGAGGGCGGCCAGGTCACGGCGTCGCTGGGCGGGGGCGGTGGGTGCGAGTACGGGGTGGGGGTGGCCGGGGTGGGCGGCGCGGGAGCGGGCGGGGCGGGGGCCGCCCGCGCGCAGTTCGGTCAGCGTCCGCAGGCAGGACCAGCGGGCGAGCGCGTACAGCCAGGGGCGGCGCAGTCCGACGTCGGTGCTGGGCGAGTGCTTGCCGGGCCCTGGGGCGCGGGCCCGGCCGGGCGGCAGAGAGAGTTCGGGGGCCATCGGGGGCGGGGCGGCCGAAGCCATCGGGGGCGGCACGGCCGCGCCGCCGTCCTTGGCCGTGAACCCGGCGGCCCGCCCGCGCAGCCGCCGCCGCTCCGCGACCGCGAGCGCCTCGCCGAGTGCGGCGGTGGCGGCGTCGTGGTCGCAGAGCACGGACAGGCAGTACGTGAAGAGGCCGTCGAGATACGGCTCGTAGCACGCGGGGGGACGCTCTGCGAGGGGACGGGGGGCGCGCGCAGCGCGTCGTTGAGCGCGGTGTGCGCCGGTGGGATGCGTGGGGTGCTCAGACCTGCTGCTCATCACCTGGCGACGGTAGGGGGATCACACCGGGTCACCCGCCTAGCACGGGCACCTTTAACTCATACGGGTGACCATCTCCCTCGAAAGGGGACAGACTTCTCACTTTGCGTGATTCCCGGGGCCCGACCTTGACATATGCGCCTGGCTCGTCCCGATTTCGTTGGCCACCGGTCACCCGTACCGGCGCCGACACGCCCGGCGGAACGCCCACCGGCCACCGGCCGCGTACCGCCGACCGGCCGAACGCCGCTGCCCGCCCCGGGGGTCCGCCGGCCGGGAAGCGCCCACGCACCGGGAGCGCCGCCGCCCGGGAAGCTCCACCGCCCTGCCCCGCTCGGTCGCCGGGCGGGCCCCCGCGGCCCGGGATTGTCGGACCGCACCGCTACGGTGATGAGCATGGCCACCCGTAGCTCCCGTTCGTCCGCCAAGGACCGCCCCTCCTACCGCTGTAGCGAGTGCGGCTGGACCACGGTGAAGTGGCTCGGCCGCTGCCCGGAGTGCCAGGCGTGGGGGACGGTCGAGGAGTTCGGCGCCGCCCCCGCGGTGCGCACCACGGCGGCCGGTCGGGTCACCACGGCCGCGCTGCCCATCGCCCAGGTCGACGGCCGCCAGGCCGCCGCCCGCGGCACCGGCGTGGACGAGCTGGACCGGGTGCTCGGCGGCGGCCTGGTGCCCGGCGCCGTGGTGCTCCTCGCGGGTGAGCCCGGCGTGGGCAAGTCCACGCTGCTGCTCGACGTGGCCGCCAAGGCCGCATCCGAGGCGCACCGCACGCTCTACATCACCGGCGAGGAGTCGGCCAGTCAGGTCAGGCTGCGCGCGGACCGCATCGGCGCGCTCTCCGAGCACCTGTACCTGGCGGCCGAGACGGACCTGTCCGCCGTCCTCGGCCACCTCGACACGGTCAAGCCCTCGCTGCTGGTCCTGGACTCGGTGCAGACCGTGGCGTCTCCCGAGATCGACGGCGCGCCCGGCGGGATGGCGCAGGTCCGCGAGGTGGCCGGGGCGTTGATCAGGGCGTCCAAGGAGCGCGGCATGGCCACCGTCCTGGTCGGCCACGTCACCAAGGACGGCGGCATCGCGGGCCCCCGCCTGCTGGAGCACCTGGTGGACGTGGTGCTCAGCTTCGAGGGCGACCGGCACGCGCGGCTGCGCCTGGTGCGCGGCATCAAGAACCGGTACGGGGCGACCGACGAGGTCGGCTGCTTCGAGCTGCACGACGAGGGCATCACGGGCCTGGCCGACCCGTCGGGCCTGTTCCTGACCCGGCGCGCCGAGCCGGTGCCCGGCACGTGCCTGACGGTCACCCTGGAGGGCCGCCGCCCGCTGGTGGCCGAGGTGCAGGCGCTGACCGTGGACACCCAGATCCCCTCGCCCCGGCGCACGACGTCGGGCCTGGAGACCTCCCGCGTCTCGATGATGCTGGCGGTGCTGGAGCAGCGCGGCCGGATCAGCTCGCTCGGCAAGCGCGACATCTACAGCGCCACCGTCGGCGGCGTGCGCCTGACCGAGCCCGCGGCCGACCTGGCCGTCGCGCTCGCGCTGGCCAGCGCCGCCAGCGATACGCCGCTGCCGATGAACCTGGTCGCCATCGGCGAGGTGGGACTCGCCGGCGAGGTCAGGCGGGTGACCGGGGTGCAGCGCAGGCTCGCCGAGGCCGCCAGGCTCGGCTTCACGCACGCCCTGGTGCCCAGCGACCCGGGGAAGATTCCCGCCGGCATGAGGGTGCTTGAGGTGGCCGACATAGGCGAGGCCCTGCGTGCCCTGCCGAAGCGGCCACGGCGAGAGGCGCCCCAGCCCCCACGCGAGTCGGCGGACCGCCGGTAGACTTTGCCCTGGTCTCGCCCGCACGCCCGTACGCAACGACACCGCGTACGTCCGGCAGGGCGGCCTGCGGCACCGACCAGATCTGGCGACGGAGGAGTGCAGTGGCAGCCAACGACCGGGCGACAGCTCCCGGCAGGGCCGGTGGAAGCTCCGGTTCCGATCGTCTGATGCGCGCCTCCCTGAGCGCGGTCGCGCCCGGTACGGCGCTCCGGGACGGCCTGGAGCGCATCCTGCGCGGCAACACCGGCGGACTCATCGTGCTGGGCATGGACAAGACCGTCGAGTCGATGTGCACCGGCGGGTTCGTACTCGACGTCGAGTTCTCGGCGACCCGGCTGCGCGAGTTGTGCAAGCTGGACGGCGCGCTGATCCTCGACAAGGACATCACCAAGATCGTGCGGGCGGGCGTGCAACTGGTGCCCGACGCCTCGATCCCGACCGAGGAGACCGGCACCCGGCACCGCACGGCGCAGCGCGTCTCCATCCAGGCGGGCTTCCCGGTGGTCTCGGTCAGCCAGTCGATGCGGCTGATCGCGCTGTACGTGGACGGTCAGCGCCGGGTCCTGGAGGACTCGGCGGCCATCCTCTCCCGCGCCAACCAGGCGCTCGCCACGCTGGAGCGGTACAAGCTGCGGCTCGACGAGGTCGCCGGCACGCTCTCCGCGCTGGAGATCGAGGACCTGGTGACGGTCCGGGACGTCACCGCGGTCGCCCAGCGTCTTGAGATGGTCCGCCGCATCGCGACCGAGATCGCGGAGTACGTGGTGGAGCTCGGCACCGACGGCCGGCTGCTCTCGCTCCAGTTGGACGAGCTGATCGCCGGCGTCGAGCCCGAGCGGGAACTCGTCGTGCGGGACTACGTGCCCGAGCCGACCGCCAAGCGCTCCCGCACGGTGGCCGACGCGCTCGCCGAACTCGACGCGCTCACCCACCCCGAGCTCCTCGAACTCCCCATCGTCGCCCGCGCGTTGGGCTACAGCGGCTCCCCCGAAACGCTCGACTCGGCGGTCTCCCCGCGTGGGTACCGGCTGCTCGCCAAGGTTCCGCGGCTGCCCGGTGCGATCATCGAGCGCCTGGTGGAGCACTTCGGCGGCCTCCAGAAGCTGCTCGCCGCCAGCGTCGACGACCTCCAGATGGTCGACGGCGTCGGCGAGGCCCGCGCCCGCTCGGTCCGTGAGGGGCTGTCGCGACTGGCGGAGTCGTCCATCCTGGAGCGGTACGTCTAGCTCGCGACACGCTCGCCGCGTGGCCGCTCCGCGTTCTGGGGTGGCTTGCGGTCGGTGGGCCTTTCCGCTGGCCGCGGGGCTACTCGGCGGGATGGGGATGTCGGGGGCACGCCCGCCGTTCGTGGCCGCGGCCGGTCCGCGGGAAGTGGGCCCCGCCGAGCCACCCGCACCGGGCCGCCCCGTACCGCGCCCCGCCGCGCGGCACGTGGCACTTTCGGGGGCGGGCCCTGCGAAGTGCCACGTGGGGCGGTGGTGGGGCGACGGGGCCCGTACGGCCCGCGCCGCGGTGGCGGCGCTACGCGCGGAGCGCCGCGTGGTCCGGGGGGAGGGCGTGGGCGAAGCCTTCGCCGTGGGTCCAGCGGCGTACCTCGGCGATGGCCAGGGCGGCCAGCCGGCGCAGTTCGGTGCCCTGGGAGCCGGCGATGTGCGGGGTCAGCAGGACGTTGTCGCAGGTCCACAGGGGATGGTCGGGAGGCAGCGGGTCCGGGTCGGTGACGTCGAGCACGGCGTGGATGCGGCCAGCGACCAGCGCTTCGGTCAGCGCCTCCTGGTCCACCACCGCACCCCGGGCCGTGTTGATGAGGGTGGCGCCGGGGCGCAGCGCCGCCAGGAGTTCCCGGCTGACCAGGCCGCGGGTGGCGGGCAGCAGCGGGGTGTGCACGCTCACCACGTCGCTGCTCGCGAAGAGTTCGTCGAGTCCCACCGCCCGCGCCCCCCACTCCGCGGCGGCCCCGGCGCTCACGTACGGGTCGTACAGCAGCACCTCCAGATCGTGCGGGCGCAGCAGTTCGATGACCCGGCGGCCGGTCAGTGAGGCGCTGAGGACGCCGACGGTGCGCTGGTAGTTGCCGTCGTCGGGGCCGACGTACTGCCAGTGTTCGCGGGCCCTGGCGGCCCGGTAGGAGTGGGCCGCGGCGAGGACGCGCTTGCCGGCGAGCAGGATCATCGCGAGGGCGTACTCGGCCACCGGGAGGGCGTTGGCGCTCGCGGCCGTGGAGACCTCGATGCCGCGCTGCCAGCAGGCGGCGCCGACGTGGCCGCGTACCGAGCCCGCCGTGTGCACGATCGCCCGCAGCCGGGGCGCGGCGGCCAGCGCCCGTTCGTCGATCGGCGGACAGCCCCAGCCGGTGATCAGCAGTTCGGTGTCGGCGAGCACCCGGCGGGCGTGCGCGGTGTCGAAGTCGGTGAGGGCGGGCGGCGGCACCAGGTCGGTGAGCTCGGCGAGTTCGGCCAGCGCCGCCGCGTCGAGTACGCCGTCGGCCGCCTCGGGCGCCATGGCGAGCGCGGCCCGCGGCCGGAGGGCGGCGGCCGGTCGCCCGGCCGACGGATGGGCGGTCTGCATGCGGCTCCTGGTCTTCGGTGGCGGGCCGGCCACGGCCCGGCGGGGCGGGCGGCCCCCGCCCTTCGGCGGGCTGCGGCCTCTCGCGGGTGGTGTGCGGTGGGACGACCGGCCTTGTCTACCCGACGGGCCGGCCGCTGTCTGCGCACCCGGGCCGGCCCGCGGGTGAACAACCCCCGCACGCCGGGCGGCCACCCGCGCCCGCGTCGCCCACTGTGGCCCGTACGGAGGCGCCGCCAGTGGCCCGTACGAGCCACCCGGCCGGCGGCCTTCCGTGCGGACGTGCCGGAGGCCAGGGCCTGGCGGGGGTCCGGCAGGGCCTGGCCTCGGTGACGGGACGGCCGTCGGGGGCGCGCTCGTGGCGGGGCGTCAGCCCGCGCGGCGGGGGCGTCAGTCCTTGGCGAGGACGAACGAGACGCGGGCGGTGCCGATGCCGTCCACCTTGGCCTCCACGAGGTAGGTGCCGGCCAGCGCCGCGTTGGTGCCGGACGGGGCCGGGCAGTTGCGGGCGGTGGTCTTGCGGTCCCACTCCACGGTGCGCTTGATCTTGTCGTTGGCCGGCACCCGCACCAGCGAGGTGGCGCTGCCGCGCGGGCAGTCGTCGGAGGCCCAGATGTGCTCGTCCGATGAGTCCGTGATGGTGAGCGCGGCCGACGCCCGACCGAGGTCGATCTTGCAGGCGCTGTCCCCGGAGTTCTTCACGGTCAGCTCGAACTTGGGCTTGTCGCCCGGCTCGTAGGAGTTCTTGATGCTGCGCAACGCCAACTCCACGGCGCCGGCCTCGCAGTCGGCGAGCGTCGAGTTCGACGGCTCAAGCGCGCCGTTGCCGACGCCGAGGCCGCCGGCCGCGCCGGTGGTGCCGCGGCCGTCGGTGCCGCCGCTCGCGCCGCCGGAGCCGCTGCCGCCCGAGCCGCCGCTGCCGCCGGCGGACGCGGCGCCGCCTGCGTCATCCGAGCCGCCGGAGCCGGAACCACCGGAGCCGGAACCGCCCGAACCGCCGGAGTCGCCCTCGTCCGACTCGTCGCGCCCGCCGGGCCGTTGGCTGTTGAGCGGGCCCGAGGAGGACGGCCCGGGCGTGATGGTGTCGGTGGATTCGTGGCCGCTGTTGCCCTTGGCGTCGTCCTTGCCGCCACCACCGTCGTCGCCACCGAGGCTCATGGCCCAGATGACCAGGACGACCAGCAGCGCGATCAGGGACAGCGCAACTGCCCTTCGCCGCCAGTAGATGGTGGAAGGGAGCGGACCGATCGGATTGCGCAGAGATCCCACGCGGAAACTCTACGAGAGATCCGATAGGGGACCTGCCACTACCCGCCGCATTCCGGGCCTACTTTTCGCATCATCTGCCCGGGGGCGGTACTTCGAGGGGGCGGAAGCGGCATTCCGGGTGCCCCGGGTGACGTTCCGGGCGTGCGGGGTGACGCCCGGTCACGTGCCCCGGCGTCCGCCGCATGTCCCGCACGCGCCGCACGAGCCGCACGCGGGCCCGGCGCCGTCTCTCCCCTTTTTCTCTGCACGTGCCGTACGAGCTGTGCGCGCCGTACGCGACACGAGCCCGGCCCCGCCGCAACCGCCACTCGCCCGGCCCCCGCCACGCCGTGCGCTGGCCCGCCGCACGCTTCGTACCGCCGCCCCCACGAGCCACGCCCGCCCGGGCCCCGACGCGTCCGGGTGCAGCTCGCCGGAGAGGGCCCCGTACGGCGCACGCGCAGCGCCCCGCGCCCGCGTCCCCGCGCCCAGGCGTGGTCCGTACGGCGGTCCCGGCTCACCCGGCCGCCCGGCGCGGGCCGTTTCGTCGCGAGCCGGGGGCGTGCCAGGATCGGTGGTGCTATGACTGCCACGCCCGCGCCATCCGTCGACGCCCCCACGTCCGCCGAGGCCGCCCCCCAGCCGTCCCAGCCGTCCGAGTCCGCTCCGTCGCCCCAGTCGGCCCCGTCGGCCGCGGCGGGTTCGTCCCACCCGTCGGCCCCGACAGCCCTGACCGCCCCGCCGGCCCCGTCCGGGCACGCGGCAGCGCCGTCCGCCCGGCCCGCGGCGGGCGAGGGTTCCGCCGCGCCCGTGCCGGCCGCCGTCCTGCACTCCGCCGTCAACGCCTGGTTCGAGACGCACGCCCGCGACCTGCCCTGGCGGCGGCCCGAGGCGGGCGCGTGGGGCGTGATGGTCAGCGAGTTCATGCTCCAGCAGACGCCGGTGGCCCGGGTCCTTCCGGTGTACGAGCAGTGGCTGGCCCGCTGGCCGCGCCCGGCCGACCTGGCCATCGAGCCGCCCGGCGAGGCGGTCCGCGCCTGGGGCCGGCTCGGCTACCCGCGCCGCGCGCTGCGGCTGCACGCCGCCGCGGCGGCGATAAAGGAACGGCACTGCGGCGACGTGCCCCGCGAGCACGCACAGCTCCTCGCGCTGCCCGGGGTCGGCGAGTACACGGCGGCGGCCGTGGCCTCCTTCGCGTACGGGCAGCGCCACCCGGTGCTCGACACCAACGTCCGGCGGGTCTTCACCCGGGCCGTGACCGGCAAGGAGTACCCGCCGAACGCGACCACCGCCGCCGAGCGCAAGCTCGCCCGCTCGCTGCTGCCGGACGACGAGGCGACCGCGGCGCGCTGGGCCGCGGCCACCATGGAACTCGGCGCGCTGGTGTGCACGGCCCGTTCGCCCGAGTGCGGCCGGTGCCCGATCGCGGCGCAGTGCGCGTGGCGGCTCGCGGGTTCGCCGGCGCACGAGGGGCCGCCGCGCCGCGGCCAGACCTACGCCGGTACGGACCGCCAGGTGCGCGGCAAACTGCTCGCCGTGTTGCGGGACTCGACCGACCCGGTGCCGCAGGCGGAGCTCGACCGGGTGTGGCACGAACCGGTGCAGCGGGCCAGGGCGCTGGACGGGCTGGTCGCCGACGGCCTGGTGGAGCCGCTGGCGGGCGGCGTCTACCGCCTCCCGCAGACCTGACCTGTACCGGCTCCCGCACTCCCGCACTCCCGCAGTCCTGACCCGGCCAGCGGCGCGCCGGCCCGCCCCGCGGGCCACGCCCTGCCCGCCCGCGCCGATCGCCCGGCGCCCGTCACGGCCCGAGCCCGCGCGGCGCGCCCGCAGCGGCGTACCTGACGACGTACGTAACGACTTACTTAGGGGCGCCCGTAACGACGTACGTAACAGTGCCCGTAACGACGTACGTAACGACGCATGTAACAGCCACCCCACAGCACCCCTCCACCGCCGGCCCCCACCGCCCGCAGCGCCCCCGACGGCCCGCCGCCAGGCGAAATCCGTGACGCAGCGCTGCCGCGAACCGCACGGAGCGTAGAGGTGGGGAGGGGGCGGACGGGAGCCGTCGGCCGCTGTTACACAACCTATGGGTAGCTGTGCATCCACGGCAGGGCTGGCGTACGGAATGCCGCAACAGCGTCTCCGTAAGTTCCTCGGTAACACGCCGCGTGACCGGTGGCGTGACGTGGGGAACACCGTGGGACGGAGGCTGTGCGATGACCAGCAGCGGCAGCAAGGTACTGGACTTCGAGGAATACGTGCGGAACCGGCAGGACGCGCTGTTGCGCAGCGCCCGCCGCCTCGTGCCCGACCCGATCGAGGCGCAGGACCTGCTCCAGACCGCGCTGGTGCGTACCTACGGGCGGTGGGACGGCATCGCCGACAAGTCGCTGGCCGACGCGTACCTCCGCCGTGTCATGATCAACACGCGTACGGAGTGGTGGCGCGCCCGCAAGCTGGAAGAGGTGCCCACCGAGGAGCTGCCGGACGCCCGCGTCGAGGACGGCACCGAGCAGCACGCCGACCGGGCGTTGCTGATGGACGTGCTGTCGTGTCTGGCGCCGAAGCAGCGCAGTGTCGTCGTGCTGCGACACTGGGAGCAGATGAGCACCGAGGAGACCGCGGAGGCGCTGGGGATGTCGACCGGCACCGTCAAGAGCACGTTGCACCGTGCTCTGGCACGGCTGCGCCAGGAGTTGGAGAGCCGTGCCCTGGAGACGTCCGCGCTGGAGCGCGCGGACCAGCAGGCCACGGCCAGCACCGGCAGCAGGGTACGAGGCAGCGCCGACGCCTGGGTGAACGGCGGCGCCGGCAACGCCAGGACCGCCCGCCCGGCCGCCGCCGCCCGCCCCGCGGCAGCAGCCCAGACCCGCACGGCGGCCCGCGTCGAGACCCCCGCGGCGACCCGTCCCGAGACCCGCCCGGCCCCCGCCGTGGCGCGCCCGGCGGCCCGTACCGCTCGTGCCGCGGCAGCCGCCGCCGCGCCCGCCATGACGCCCGTCGCCGGTGGCCGCCGCGGTGCGTCCGCCCCGGTCCGCACGCCGGCCGCTGCGCCCGCCGCGAGCGTCCCGGCCGCCAGGACCGCGGGTGTCGCGCCGCTCGCCGGCGTGGTGCGCCCGCGTCAGCCCCTCGACGACCTGGTGGACCGCGCCCCGGCCCGCGCCGACCGGCGCCCGGTGGGCAGCGGTGCCGCGCACGGCCACCGCGACCACCACGGGCACCACGATCGGGGGCAGGCCAGGTGCGCGGCCTGAGGAAGCCGGCTCCCAGCAAGACCTTCCTGTTCACCGGAGGCGCGGTCGCGGCGTTGGCCACGGCCGGCCTGGTGCTGGCCGGGTGCAACTCGGCCAGCGACGGAGTGCGGAAGGAGGGCGAGGCCCAGCACGACGCGGTCTCCCGCAGCGCCTCGCCCAGCACCACCAAGTCCACCGCGAGCCCGGCCGACAAGGTGGACGGGGTCGCGCTGATCAAGCGCGATCCGGAGGTCGACCGGGACATCAGGGAGAACCTCAAGCCCTGTGTGAAGGACGAGTACCCGGTCGAGGTCAGCTACGCGGAGCTGACCAGAGGCACCTCGGCCGATGTCGTCGTCAACGTGATGACCTGCGGCGACGGCCTGGGCATCGGCTCGTACGTCTACCGCAAGGCCGGCAAGGACAAGGACTACACCAACGTCTTCAGGTCCGAGCAGGCCCCGGTGTTCACCACCATTGAGAAGGACGAACTGCGCGTCACCCAGCAGGTCTACGACTCGGGCGACGCGGTGTGCTGCCCGTCGGGCGAAGACGTGATCCACTACCGCTGGTCGGGCGGGCGCTTCATCGAGACCGGGCGGACGCACACGGACTTCAGCAAGACCGTGGACGAGGACGCGTTGCCCAGTGACGACGGAACGGAAGGCTGACGGCGCCCGTGGCGGAAACCCATGTCCTCTTCGTCGAGGACGACGACGTGATCCGTGAGGCCACCCAGCTCGCCCTGGAGCGGGACGGGTTCGTGGTCACGGCGGCCCCCGACGGGCTGACCGGCCTGGAGCGGTTCCGCGCCAACCGGCCGGACATCGCCCTGCTCGACGTGATGGTGCCGGGCCTGGACGGGGTGAGCCTGTGCCGGCGCATCCGCGACGAGTCCACCGTCCCGGTGATCATGCTCTCGGCGCGCGCCGACTCCATCGACGTGGTGCTCGGCCTCGAAGCGGGCGCCGACGACTACGTGACCAAGCCGTTCGACGGGGCCGTCCTGGTCGCCCGCATCCGCGCCGTACTGCGCCGCTTCGGCCACGCCAGCGGCCCCGGCGGCACACCGGCGGCACCGGCCGCGGGCGAGGCGCCCGGCAGCGACGGGCCGCTGCGCTTCGGTGACCTGGAGGTCGACCCGGAGGGCATGGAGGTCCGCAAGGCCGGTGCCCCGGTGGCGTTGACGCCCACCGAGATGCGGCTGCTCCTCGAATTCTCCGCCGCGCCCGGCACCGTGCTCTCCCGCGACCGGCTCCTTGAGCGCGTGTGGGACTACGGCTGGGGCGGCGACACCCGCGTCGTGGACGTCCACGTGCAGCGGCTGCGCGGCAAGATCGGGCAGGACCGGATCGAGACCGTCCGCGGTTTCGGCTACAAGCTCAAGGGCTGACGTGGTCAGGCTCGCCTTCCGTACCGGGCTGCGCTGGAAGGTCAGCCTGGCCATCGCCTGCGTCGGCGCCCTCATCGCCACCTCGCTCAGCCTCGTCGTGCACAACGCGGCCCGCGCCTCCATGCTCGACAACAGCCGCGACGTGATGGACGACCGGGTGCAGGTCGCGCAGCGCTACTACGAGTCGACCCGGCGGCTGCTGTTCCAGGCCGAACTGGACGACCCGAAGCTGCCGCAGCAGCTCAAGGACGAGGCCGCGCGCGGGCTGCGCGCCACCTACCTCCAGGACAACGGGTCGGGCGCGCCCGAGGTGTGGGCCTCGGTGCCGATCAGCAACGGGCAGGTGCTGTCGGTGCACGGCCAGTTCAAGGACCGGTTCGCGGTCCTGGACGACCTGGACCGGGTGCTGGTCGTCGGTTCGCTCGCGGTGGTGCTCGGCGGCGTCGCGCTCGGCGTCCTCATCGGCGACCAGCTCTCCCGCCGGCTCCGCAAGGCCGCGGCTGCCGCCCGCAAGGTCGCCGAGGGCGACAGCGAGGTGCGGGTACGCGAACAGATCGGCGGCCGGGTACGGGACGAGACCGACGAACTGGCCCGCGCGATCGACGGCATGGCCGATGCGCTGCGCCAGCGCCTGGAGGCCGAACGCCGCGTCACCGCCGACATCGCGCACGAACTGCGCACCCCCGTCACCGGCCTGCTCACCGCTGCCGAACTGCTGCCGCCGGGCCGCCCGACCGAGCTGGTACGGGACCGGGCCCAGGCGATGCGCACGCTGGTCGAGGACGTGCTGGAGGTGGCCAGGCTCGACGGGTTCGCGGAGCGCGCCGAGCTGGACGACGTGGCGCTCGGCGAGTTCGTCTCCCGCCGGGTGCGGCTGGTGGCGCCCGAGGCGCAGATCACGGTGGTCCGGGACGCGTACGTGAGCACCGACCCGCGCCGGCTTGAGCGGATCATCGGCAATCTGCTCGCCAACGCGGCCAACCACGGCAAGCCGCCGTTCGAGGTGACCGTGGAGGGCCGGATGATCCGGGTCCGCGACCACGGTCCCGGCTTCCCCGAGGCGCTGCTCAAGGACGGCCCGAGCCGCTTCCGCACCGGCGCCAGCGACCGCGGCAAGGGCCACGGCCTCGGCCTCACCATCGCGGTCGGCCAGGCCCGCGTCCTCGGCGCCCGCCTCACCTTCCGCAACGCGGAGCCCACCGCGGAGGGTCGCGAGGGCGCGGTGGCCGTCCTCTGGCTCCCGGACTCGGCCCCCACCAACACCGGCAGCTTCCCGATCATCGAGGTGCCGGACTGAGGGGTGCCGGACTGAGGGGCGCCGGACTGAACTGGGCGCGCCCGTCGCCCCCCGCCCCACGCCCGCCGCCCGGCCCGCGCAGCGGTACGCACAGCGGTGCGCGCAGCCCCTCAGTGGTATTCGCCGAGCTCCCGCCCGAGGGTCTCCTCAGGGGTCGCGCCGGGGCGGGTCCACTGCGGGGTCGGGCGGCTGGTCGGGCCCCAGGTGGCCGTGCCGTCCGCGGCCGTGCGCCAGTACCAGCACGCGTGGTGCCCGGCGGGCCAGCCCGCCGGCTTCTCCTCCCACGCCTCGCCGCGGCCGTACGGCGTCCGGTCGAGCAGCGCGAGCGAGCCGTTGGCCGGCTCGTTGCCGCGGGCGGTGGTCGAGTACGTGAGGAAGGTGCGGTCGCCGTCGCGCAGGTAGCACGTGAGGTGCCCCATGTCCTCGCCGATCGGCGCGGCCAGGTCGCGCACCGAGTACCAGGGCTGGGTGTACCCCATGAACGCGACGTACTCGGCCACGTCCGCGGGCAGCCCCATGGTCAGCACCGCGAACGAGACGCCGCGCGCCGCCAGGTAGCTGGTGTCCCGCAGGTGCCAGGCCGTGGTGGTGCAGCCCTCGCACTGGCCCTGGTGCGGCGCGCCCTCGTACCACATGTGCTTGTAGACCATCAGTTCGTCGCGGCCCTGGAACAGCTCGATGAACGGCACCGGCCCGGTCGGCCCGCCGACCTCCACCGTCCCGTCGAACTCCACCATCGGCAGCCGCCGCACCGCAGCGGCGATCGCGTCGCCCTCCCGGGTGTGCGCCTTCTCCCGGACCAGCAGTTCGTCCCGGGCCGCCTGCCAGGTCGCCAGGTCGACGACGGGCGGCCGACCGGGCAACGCGCCGCCCCGCGCACCTGGTGCGGCCGGTCCGCCCGCCCCGTCCGGGACCGCAGCCGGCTCCGGCGGCTCCGGCGTGTTCGGTGTACTGGTCATGGTGCTGTCCTCCCGCAGTCGTCCTGGCACGGGCGCGGCGCGGCGCCCCGCACGACGCCGTGCCCGTACCGACGCCGTCCACCGGCATCCGTACGTGGCACCTTCGCACGGACCACTGACAGTCGAGCCCTGACGCGCGGAGACCGAATTCCGCTTACTGCCGGACTTGTTGGCGGTTCGAGTCGCCGCGAAGAGGCCCTGACCAGCAAGGAATGACGGGGTGTCAGGCGTGGTCGAGCGGTGCCCGGTCGCCCGATGGTCGTTCCGCTTCGGCGACCGTACGCCGGTAGGTGTTGGGCGGCAGCCCGTACGCGGTGCGGAACGCGCGGCTGAAGACGGTCGCGTCCGGGTAGCCCCAGCGGGCGGCGATGGCGCGGACCGGCACCGCACTCCACTGCGGATCGGCCAACGCGGCCCGGCAGCGCTCCAGGCGCAGGTGGCGGATGGTGGCGGCGACGGTCCGGCCGCGCCGGTGGAAGAGCGCGTGCAGCGAGCGCACCGAGATGTGGTGGTGGGCGGCGATGGCCGCGGGCGTCAGCTCCGGGGCGGCCAGGTTCTCGTGGATGTACGCGTCGATGCGGGCCAGCGTCAGCCCGCGGCGCATCTCCGGCGGGGTCGGCGCACCCCCGTCGGTGTGCTGGGCGAGGAAGGCGGTGACGAGTTCGATGGTGGCCACGCCGAGCCGGTGCGCCTGCGCCTCGTCCAGGTGTGCCGTCTGCCCGACCACGCCGTGCAGGAAGCTGTTGAGCAGCCCGCCGAACCCGGAGGCCGCGGGCAGCGAGCGGGCCAGCGCCTGTTCGGGCCGCCGCTCGGCCACCGGCGACGGCAGCACCGCCCGCGGCAGCCGCACGGCGATGCCGGCTTGGCCCGCGCCCGCGGCCTGCTGCTGGTCAGAGGGGAGTGCGTCGCCGTGTTGCCGGATGTGGATCATGTTCCTCCCTGGACGAAGCCCCGCGACCGAGCGGCGAGCGGGGCAGTGGGGGACCGGGGTACGGAGCCGGGGGGCCGGCGCGCCCTGCCGGGTGCGGTCGGCGCGCCGCCCATCGTGACCAGCGCCGGCGTGTGGCGTCATACGTTTCGGCTCAGCCTGAAACGTGACCGCGGTGCGGGCCCGGCCGGGTGGCGCGCCCCGGCCACCCCGCCACCGGGGCCGCGCCGCGTTCGCGCCACGCGCGCGGGGTGCGCACACTGGCACTCACCGTCCGCACCACGGGCCACACGGTGCGCGGCCCGCGCGGCGGTGTGCAGGGGCGAGTCCCCCGCGCGACAGTGCTCCAAGCCCCACCCGGCGCACGCCGCACGCCACACACAGCAACGAGTGCGAACGGCGCCAACAGCGACATGCGATTGCAGAGCACAGAGAGACAGAGAGAGGACCCCCACCCATGGCCCCAGTCATCGCCGTCAGTGGAGCGACCGGCCGGATCGGCGGGCTCGTGGCGCGCCGGCTCGCCGCGGCCGGCGTGAGCCAGCGCCTGCTGTGCCGCGACCCGTCGAAGCTGCCCGAACTGCCCGGGGCGCTCGCCGCGCCGGCCGCCGAATACGGCGATGGCCCGGCCATGCGCGCGGCGCTGACCGGCGCGGACACGCTGTTCCTGGTGTCGGCGCGGGAGAGCGCGGACCGGGTGCGCGAACACATCACGGCCGTGGACGCGGCGGTGGCGGCCGGGGTGCAGCGGATCGTGTACGTGTCCTTCCAGGGCGCCGCGCCGGACGCCACGTTCACCTTCGCCCGCGACCACTGGCACACCGAGCGCCACATCCGCGGCCTGGGCCTGCCCTTCACGTTCCTGCGGGACAGCTTCTACCTGGCCGCGTTCCCCGCGATGACCGGCGCGGACGGGGTGCTGCGCGGCCCCGGCGGCCGGGGCCGGGTCGCGGCCGTCGCCCACGAGGACGTCGCCGACGTCGCCACGGCCGTCCTCACCGCGTCCGGCGCCCACGACGGCGCCACGTACGACGTGACGGGCCCGGCGGCCCTCTCGCTCACCGAGATCGCCGACCACCTCAGCCGCGCCACCGGCCGCGCGATCACGTACCACGCCGAAACCCAGGACGAGGCGTACGCGTCCCGCGCCGGCTACGACGCGGCGGCCTGGGAACTGGCCGGCTGGGTCAGCTCGTACGAGGCGATCGCCGCCAACGAAATGAGCTTCGTCTCGGACACGGTCCCCCGCCTGGCGGGCCACCCGGCCCAGTCCTTCGCGGACTTCCTCCGCGAACACCCGGGCAGCTACCGGCACTTGCAGGAGGGGGCGGCGGGGTAGCCCGCCCGCCGGCCCACCCGTACGGCCCTGAGCTCGCATAGCTACGGCGAGGCGACAAGTAGCTCTCTGTAGCCGATGTGACCTTCTACAACCTGCTGAGTGCGCGGGCGGCCGGCCGGCGCCGCCGAGATGATCAGACCGATGCCCGCGCTGCTGGTGTCCCAGTCCGTCTCGCGTGCGTGGGGAACGGCGGGAGTCCCGCGCGGGGTGCTGCGGGCAGGTGCCCGATCGTGCTGCGCCATGGCTTTTTCTCAGCTTCTTGCTGCCGTTCTGGGAACTTCGCTGGGTGTGCGGAGAGAGAAGGTGATACGGCCCGGTGCGGGCGTGAGTGAGGAGATGGGATGCGGGAGCGGATACGCGCGGGCGACCGCGAGGCGTTCGGCGAGCTCTATGAGCAGTATGCGAAGGCGGTGTACAACCATGCCTTCCGGCTGACCGGCGACTGGTCGGTGGCCGAGGACGTCATGTCGGCGACGTTCCTGGACGCCTGGCGGACGAGGGAGAAGGTCGGAGAGGAGGGGGGATCGCTGCGGCCGTGGCTGCTGGGGATCGCGACGAACAAGGCGCACAACGCCAGACGCGGTGTCCGTCGGCGGTTCGCCTTCCTGGCCCGGGTGCCCGCCCCGGAGCCGGTGGAGGACTTCGCGGACGAGGCGGCCGGGCGGATCGACGACGCCCGTCGCCTGGACGCGGTTCACCGGGCGGTGCGGGGCCTGCGCCGCCGGGAGAGGGAGGTGCTGGCGCTGTGCGTGTGGTCGGGGTTGGACTACCAGCAGGCCGCTGACGCGCTGGGGGTACCGGTGGGCACTGTGCGCTCACGCCTGTCGCGCGCCCGGGTCAGGCTGCGGGACCTGACCGACCGGCAACTGGCCGAAGGAGAGCGGGAACCGCGCCCGGGGCGCGGAGAGGTAGAGAGTGAGGCCGCGTTCGCGGCCCTGTCCGTCCAGGAGGGAACCCGATGAACGCCACCCCGTACCGGCCCGCACAGGCCGAGCGCGAGGAGACGGCCCGGCTGCTGCCGGCCCCGGCCGAACGGGACCTGCCGCCGGGCCGCCACCTCCACCACAAGGAACTCCTCATGCGACAGATCGACCAGGACACCACCCCCACCTCCCACCAGCCAGGCGGACTGCGCCGGCGCTTGGTCGACGCGGCTGCCCCCGGCCGTCCCCGGCGCCGACTGGTCATCGGGGCGTCGCTGGCCGCGGGGGCGATGGCTGCGGTCATCGCGGTGGCCGCCGTCGGTTCCGATGCCCCGACCACGGTCCCTCAGGCGGCCAGTGCTCCGGGCGGCTCGGTCACCGAGCGCGGGCCCGGCGGCGCGTCACCCCAGGCCGTCCAACTGCTGACCCGCATCGCCGCCGTCGCCGCCAGCACCTCTGTCCCGCAGGTCCGTGACGACCAGTACATCTACATCGCCAGCCAGGTCTACGGCGCGAGCAAGAAGATCGGCGCCGACGGCGACGGCGCCAAGGCCCAGTACAACGGCGACGGCACCGGGACCACCCACCCCCGACAGGCATGGTTCTCCGTCAACGGCAGCCGCGACGGTCTCCTCACCGAGCCCCTCAGCTCGGGCTCCCGGCCCGGTGCGGGAGGCGTCAACCTCGGCAAGAACACCGAGCCCTCCCTCCAACTGCCGACCTACACGTACCTGGCCTCCCTGCCCACCGACCCCGACGCCCTGCTGACAGCCGTCTACGCCCAGAACACCGGCGTGGACAAGAACCTCAACCCCGACCAGGAAGCGTTCCAGACGATCGGCGACGCGCTGCGCGAGTCCCTGATACCCCCGCGGATCGGAGCGGCACTCTACAAGGCCGCGGCCAAGATTCCCGGGGTGAACGTCGTGGACGACGCCGTGGACGCGTCCGGCCGGCACGGCGTGGCCGTCAGCCAGGACCGCGGCAACCGGCGCACCGAATGGATCTTCGACAAGGAAAAGCTCACCTACCTCGGCGAGCGGACCGTCCTCATCAACGACGACAGCGCCGGTGGCAAAGCCGGACGCATCATCGTCAGCACCGCCGTGACCGAACGCGCCGTCGTCGACAAGGCCGGCCAGAAGCCTTCTCCCGGTACAGCCACCTGACCTTCGACACCGGTCCCGGTGCCCGCCCGCCCAGCAAAGTGGCGGGCGGGCACCGGGACCGAAGTCCCTGCCGCTCTACCAGCGGACCAAGGTGCTCAGGATCTTTGGCGTGCGGGATGGGTCAGGCATTGAAGTTGCCGGTCTTGATGCTGGTGGTGAAGGCTGCCCAGGCCGCCGTGTCGAAGTGGAGCGCCGGGCCGTGCGGGTCCTTGCTGTCGCGGACCGGGACGGCGCCGGTCGCTGCGGCGTGGCTGGGGGCCCACTCGATGCAGTTGCCGCCCTCGCCGCCACTGTAGGACGACTTCACCCATACCTGTTCCGTCATGACGAGAACTCCTCAGCGATGCGACGGATGAGCTGGACCGAGCGCTCTGGTGGCAGAGCCGCGGCTTGCAGCCGATCGTACGTCGCACCTGCGCGGCGGAGAGATTCCGGGTCGTCAGCCAGGTGCCCCTGTCCAAAGGTTTCGCTGTACACCTTCGGTTCGGCCTCGTCTCGGTCCACCAAGATGAAGGAGACGCTGACCGCCGGCGCACCGACGTCGTTCGGCAGCACCTGCACCTTCGTGTGGGGTGAACTAGCATCGTCTGCAAGGCGCGTGAGCTGCTCGGCCATAATCTCGCGACTGCCCACCTGGACGCGGAGCACGGCCTCGTGAACGATCATCCACAGGAGCGGGGGCGACTCCTGCTTCATGACCTCTTGCCGTGTCATGCGCGCTTCCACCCGGGCCGCGATCTGGTCGTCCGTCTCCCGCGGGTGGGCCGCCCGGAACAGTGCCTCCGCATAGCGGGGAGTCTGCACCATCCCCATGATGAACGCATTGGAGTAATCGGAGATCGATCGCGCCATCTTCTCGATCTCGACGTACGGCAAGAACCAGACCGGATGGCCACGTTGGCTGAACCGCTTCCGCAGTCGTGAGAAGTAGCCGTTGGTCTTGAACACCCTGTCGCACGTCTCGGCGAAGTGTACGGAGCCGAGAAGGCTTCCGCTCTCAACTCGTGCCACGTACGTACGGTCGTAGGCCGCCTCCTTGGCGAGTTCCAGTTGGGTCATCCCGGCGTGCTCGCGCGCGTACTTCACCTCGCGGCCGAAGAACGCCACGGCGTCCTGGGGTTGGTCCTCTTCACACTCCATGCTGTGCCTTCCGTTGCGCAGCCAGGCTCCAACTCGACCTGGCCTTCGGCCGTTCGATAGCCGACGGTACGGAGAGCAGCAATCGACTGTAAGGGTTTGATCACCATTGGTGAGCATCTGATCGAACGCCGACCGATTAACCCGCCCCCGACAACCAAGGGCGGGCCGGCCGCCCCCTACCAACGGGACGGCACCCGGTCGTCCACCGCGAACAGCGTGCCGTCCGGGGCCGCCGCGAAGACCTTGCCTTCGGCTGCGACCGGGGCCGGTACGTGCTCCACGAAGCCCGTCGTGGCGCGGCCGGGGCGGGGCGGGGTCTGGCCGAGGAGGCGGCCGGCTACCGCGTCGACCGCGATGAGGCGGCCGTCGGCGGCCGAGAAGTAGAGCCGGTCGCCGGCCGCGACCAGCGGCGACGCATTGCTGACCGAGGTCTCCAGGCGCCACGGGCGGGGTCTGGCCGCGCCCGCACTGGTGTCGATGGCGACCAACCCGCCGTCGTAACCGTGCAGGTAGACCACCTCGTCGCTGACCGCCACGCTCGACGTGGGCAGCGGCGCCGCCAGCTTGACGCGGCGCTCCTCCCGGCGCGCCGGGTCGTACCGTACGACCGCCGTCGCGCGCTGTTCCAGATCGGTGGCGGTGAATCTGACGACCCCGTCCCGGTCCGCGCCCACCGGCATCAACGTGCCGCGCAGCCGGTGGGTCCAGCGGACGTCGCCCGTCGTCGGATCGACCGCGCTGACCTGCGTGTTCGAGCCGTCCGGCGCGGTGGTCAGCGCGTACGCGACCTCGCCCGTGCCGTACGCGACGAACGTCGGCAGCGCGTGGCCGGTCAGCGGGTGGCTCCAGCGCCGTGCGTTGCTGGCCGCGTCGATCGCGGTGACCGTGGAGTCGGCGGAGACCAGCAGCACCGAGTCGCCCGCGCGGTAGACCCGGCCGGCGTACGCGGACACGTCGCGGGTCCAGCGCTGCTTGCGGGTCCTCGGGTCGCGGGCGGTCAGCCGCTTGCCGTCCGGCGACAGCGTCTGCACCAGCCCTCCGGCGAAGACCGGGGCCGATGGCACGCCGGCCGTCTCGTCGCCGTGCTCGCCTTCGGTTCCGGTTCCGCTGCCCGCATCGCCTGCGTCGCCCACGTTCGCCGTATCCGCCGTATCCGTCGCGGCGTACGGGTCGGCGGTGCGGGCCGCCGCCGGGTCCGCGCCGGGTGCGCCGTCGGTCGGGGCGGGGCGGCCCGTGCGGTGCGTCGACCACAGCAGCCGGCCGCGGCGCGGGTCGATCCTGGCCGCGGCGATGCCCTGCTGGGCGCAGTACAGGGCGCCCTTCCCGTAGCTACAGAAGGTGAGCCTGGTGCCGTCGCCCGCCGCCGGCAGGCCGGCCGCGTCCCGCAGGCCGATCCGCCACGGCTGCCAGGAGTCGGCCGCGTTGTCCGACCGCGGGTGCGCGTCATCGGAGTCGAAACCGGCGATCTGTCGCAGCGTCCACACCGTGCCGGCGCCCAGGACGAGCGCCACCGCCAACATGCCGGCCAGCAGCGGCGCCCGCCGCCCGCCCCGCCGGGCCCGTACGCGGCGCAGGAACCGGCCCGTACGACCGCCGCGGCTCGCGCCCGCCGGCCCGCGCAGCGAGCCCGCCGGCCCGCGCAGCGAGCCCGCCGGCCCGCCCACCAGAGCGCCCGCGCCGTCCGCGTCGGACGGGCCGGCCACCGAACCCGCCAGCCCCGCCGGGTCGTCCTCCGGCGGCTGGTCGGCCTCGCCCGGGAGGCCCACGTGTTCGGGGTGGGCGCGCGGCGCGGTGTCCTCAGGCAGGGGCGCCGCGCCCGCCCTGACGTGCGTGTCCACCTCCGGCGCCGAGTCGGCCTGCGGGCCGGCCGCCGGTTCCGCCGCGGGGTCGGCCAGCGCGTACGCCGCGCCGTTCTGCGTGGCGTACGCGCCGTCACCCGGCGCCTCGGGCCAGTCCGCACCGCCCGTACTGCCCGCGCCAACAGGCCCGGCAGGCCCCACAGGACCCGCAGGCCCATCGGGCTCGCCCCCGGCGAACCCGTCCCCGAACCGCTCGCCGAAGCCGTCCCCGAACAGCGCGTCCGCGCCCGCCGCCGCGATGTCCCGCTCCAGCGACGTCGGCGCCCGCTGGAACGGCACCCGCGGCGTGGACAGCGGCTCGAACGGGCCGCGCCCGCCCGCGCGCAGCGCCGACATCAGCCCGTCGGGCGTCGGCCGGTCCGCCGGGTTCTTCGCCAGGCAACTGCGGATCAGCGGCAGCAGATCGGGCGAGACCCCGTCCAGATCGGCCTCGTTGTGCACCACTTGGTACGCCACGATGTACGGGCTGTCCGAGCCGAACGGGCCGCGCCCGGTCGCCGCGTGCACCAGGACCGAGCCGAGCGTGAACATGTCGGCGGCCGGGCCGACTTCGCGCGGGCGCTGGAACTGTTCGGGCGCCATGAACGGCGGCGTACCGATCAACTTGCCGGTCTCGGTGCGCAGATCGCTGTCGGACGGCCGCGAGATGCCGAAGTCGATCACCCGCGGCCCGTCGGCGGCCAGCAGCACGTTGCTCGGCTTGAGGTCGCGGTGCACCACGCCGGCCCGGTGGATGTCGCGCAGCGCCTCCGCGAGCCCGGCCGCCAGCCGGCGCACCTCGTCCGGCGCGAGCGGCCCATTCTGCTTCACGTGCCCGGCGAGCGTCGGCCCCGGAATGTAGAGCGTGGCCATCCACGGCCGCTCGGCATTAGGGTCGGCGTCCACCACGGGCGCGGTAAAAGCGCCGCTCACTCTGCGTGCTGCTGTGACTTCTTGGCGAAATCGAGCCCGAAATTCCGGATCGGCGGCGAATTCGGCGTGTACGACCTTTACCGCAAGCCGCATACCCGATGGTGACCTGGCCAGATGCACCACGCCCATGCCGCCCGAACCAAGCCGTCCCTCCAGCCGGTACTGACCGGCATATTGCGGATCTTCCGCTTCCGCGCCGGTCCCCGCGCTACGCAGCGGCGGCATTCCCCCACCCCCGTGAATTTATCCGCACATGCGGCTCACGGAGCCTAGTGCATTGCGCGTACGAGACCGTTGAGGCTTGCTAGCCTGCGCATGTCTTTGCACAAAACACACAACGGGGGAGAGGCCATATGGCCAAGGAAGAGAACGACATAGCGACTGCGGACGAGGCGGGCGCCGTCGGCGCGGTGGCCGCGGAGGTCCAGGACCCGGAGGCGGCACAGACCACCGCCGCCATCGCCCAGACCACCTACCCGGTCGCCCCCGGCTACCGGGTCAACGTGCGCAGCGGCCCGACCACCACGAGCCCGGTCGTCAAGGTGCTCGCCTACAACGCCCGGGTCCCCATCCGCTGCCAGCGCCGCGGCGAGAACGTCAGCGGCCCGTACGGCACTTCGAACATCTGGGACAGCATCGCGCCCGGTCAGTACATCTCGGACAGCTACGTCAGGACCGGCAGCGACGGCTTCGTCGCCCCGAACTGCGGCTGACGTCCGCAGCCCGCCCTGCACGGCCCGTACGAAGCTCGTACACGGCCCGTACGACGCTCATGCGAGGGAGCCCCGCCGGCCCGCGCCGGCGGGGCCGTCCCCGTACGAAGCCCGTACGAGGCCGTACGAGGCCCTTCGGGCACCGGCCTCACGGCCGCGCGTCCGGGGCGTCCGGGTCGGCCGAGAACAGCGTGCCGTCCGACGCCGCGGCGACCAGCGCGCCGCCGACCCGCACCACCTTGCTCGTCTCGTCGCCCATCCCGTAGCCGCTGTCCGCGCTGCGCGGGCCCGACTGCCAACGCTCCTCGCCGGTGCGCAGGTCGAGCGCGAGCATCCGGCCGCTGCCGTTGCACAGGTAGACCGTGTTCTCGCGGACGGAGACCGTCGGCGCGCCCAGCCGCTCCACGTCGGACGGGTTCGACCACAGCGTCTGGCCGGTGCGCGCGTCGAGCGCGGTGACCCGGCCGCTGCTCTGGATGAAGAACAGCCGGCCGGCGGCGAGCGTGGCGTCCCCGAGGGCCAGCCGCGGCAGCCGCACCTCGCGCCGCGCGCCGGTGTCCACGTCGATGCGCAGCAGGCTCCGGTAGGCGGCGCCCGCACCGCCGCGGTAGCGCAGGAAGACCAGGTCGCCGTCGTCCACGCCGATGGGGGCGTCCACGCCGCGCAGTCGGGCCAGCACCGTGGCGTCGCCGGTGGCCAGGTCGAGCCGCGCCGCCGAAGTCCGGTCGCCGCCCTCCTCGTCCCAGCACAGCGCGTACACCGCGCCCGCGTGGCCGGCCGCGTTGCACGACTGGCCGGGCGGCACCGGATAGCTCCACCGCCGGGCGCCGTCCCCGGCCGCCCGCGCGACCAACGACGCGTCGTCCGGCGCGCTGCTGACCACCAGATCGCCGACGAGCGCCGCATCGGTGCTGTCGCTGACCTCCCGCGACCACACCTCGTGTCCGGTGGCCGCGTCGAGCGCGACCAGCCGGGTCGTCTCCCCGTTCGGCGCGTCGTGCACGAAGACCCGGTCGGCGGTGAGCGCGACCGGATGGCTGCTGTTGGTCATCTCGCTCGGGTCGGCGAGCGCGTCCGTACGCCACAGCAGCGAGCCCGAGCGCGGGTCGAGCCTGACCGTCGGGAAGCCCATGCCGCCGCAGAACAGCCGGTCGCCGCCGGTCATGCACTGCGGCTCGAAGATCTCCCCCAGCGGCGCCGCCCTGGCCGGCCCCTTCGGCGTCGTGCCCGTCGCCTGGAGCATGACCTCCCAGGGCCGCCAGCCCGCCGGCAGCGCCACCCGGCGCACCCCGCCCGCCGCCGTACCGCTGGTGCGCACGCCGTCGTCGTCGTCCGGCCCGTACACCACGTACGCGGCGCCGCCGAGCGCCAGCACCAGCAGCACGGACACGGTGCTGACCAGCAGCCGGCCGCGCCGCCGGCCGAGCCGGGTGAGGGTGGCCAGCCGGCCCGGGTCCGGCGCGCCGCCCCCCTCGTGGTGCGCCCCGCCGGCCCGCGCGGCGCCCGGTGCGCCGCCGCGGTCGTGGGCCC
>NZ_JBLIWA010000027.1:0-110252 GCF_047525675.1 Streptomyces sp. 796.1
CGGATCAGCACGGGAACGTGGTGGTGGTTTCCACGCGTGACTGCTCGCTCCAGCGGCGGCATCAGAAGCTCGTGGAGGAGGCTCCGGCGCCGTTTTTGACGGAGGCGCAGAACGCGGAGCTCTACCGTGCTTCGAAGGCGATTTTGCGTGAGGCGGGGTATGTGGGGGCGGGGACGTGTGAGTTCCTGGTGGGTCAGGACGGCACGATTTCCTTCCTTGAGGTGAACACCCGGCTTCAGGTGGAGCACCCGGTGACCGAGGAGGTCACCGGCATCGACCTGGTCCGGGAGATGTTCCGTATCGCCGATGGTGAGGAGCTGGGTTACGAGGATCCGGCGGTGCGTGGGCATTCGTTGGAGTTTCGGATCAATGGTGAGGATCCGGGGCGTGGGTTCTTGCCGGCGCCGGGGACGGTGACGCGGTTTGCTGGGCCGTCGGGGCCTGGGGTGCGGTTGGATGCGGGCGTTGAGTCGGGGTCGGTGATCGGTCCGGCGTGGGACTCGTTGTTGGCGAAGTTGGTCGTGACGGGTGCGACGCGGCAGCAGGCGTTGGAGCGGGCTGCGCGGGCGTTGGGTGAGTTTGAGGTGGAGGGGATGGCGACGGCGATTCCGTTCCATCGTGCGGTGGTGCAGGATGCGGCGTTCGCTCCGGAGCGGCATGGTCAGGCTGGTCCGTTTGCGGTGCACACGCGGTGGATCGAGACCGAGTTCGTGAATGAGATTCCGCCGTTCACCGCGGGTGAGGTGGCGGACGAGGACGGCGAGGGCGGGGCGCGGGAGACCGTGGTCGTCGAGGTCGGCGGCAAGCGCCTCGAAGTCTCCCTCCCGGCGACGCTCGGCTTCGCCGCCGCCCCCGCGGCCGGCGGCCAGGCCAAGAAGCCCAAGCGCAAGGCGTCCAAGAAGTCCGGCTCCGCCGCGTCGGGCGACGCGCTGGCCTCGCCGATGCAGGGCACCATCGTCAAGGTCGCCGTCGAGGAGGGCCAGGTCGTCGAGGAAGGCGAACTGGTCGTCGTCCTTGAGGCGATGAAGATGGAACAGCCGCTCAACGCGCACCGCGCCGGCACCGTCAAGGACCTCGCGGCCGAGGTGGGCGCCTCCGTCTCGTCCGGCGCCGTCATCTGCGAGATCAAGGACTGACGCAGGTCCTCCCCAGCACCGCTGGGCAGCACCGGAACACCACTGGGGCGCGCGCCCGAGCGCGCCCACGGGGGAGATCCTCCCAGCACGCAAAGGGGCGGGCCCCGGCCGAACGACGGCCGGGGCCCGCCCCTTTGCCCCTTCCCCCGTGCTCTCCCCCCATCGGCCACACCAACGCCACGCCTCCCCCGCGCCACACCGGCACCGCGTACGCACCCGCCCCGTCAGCCACCCCCGTCACGGCGTTCGACCACCCGAACCGGTGGCCCCCCGACCCCGCAAACATCCGGCAACGTCCGGCCGACGCGCTCGCGAATGCGATGCTGGTGGTGGGTCCGCGCCCATTGGTGCGCGGACCCACGCACACCGTCGACACCGGTCCGTACGACGACGCGGCAGCACGTCCGCGCGCCGACCGCACCGGTGCGGCGCCGGCCCGGCGCCATGGCGGGCAGTACGACGACGTACGGACGACACCGGTGCCGCCGGGCACGGCGCGCACGGTGGCCACGGGTGGGAGGACCATGATGGCGAGCGGTACGGCGGGGGTCGCCGAGGGGCGGCCGATGCGTGCTGACGCGCGCCGCAACTACGAACGGCTGCTGGCCGAGGCGCGGACGGCGTTCACCGAGCGCGGCACCGACGCCTCGCTTGAGGAGATCGCACGGCGGGCGGGGGTGGGCATCGGCACCCTCTACCGCCACTTCCCGCACCGCACGGCCCTGATGAGCGCGGTCTTCAAGGACGAGGTCGAAGCGCTGCTGGCCCGCTCCCGCGAACTGCTCGCCGCGCCCCAGCCGTGCACGGCCCTGCTGGAGTGGCTGCGCGCGATCGTCACCCACGCCAGCACCTACCGCGGCCTGTCCCGGGCGCTGATGGCCGCCCAGAGCGACGACGGCTCGGCGCTCTCCCGGTGCAGCATGCCGATGCTCGCGGCCGGCAGCCAACTGCTCGACCGGGCGCAGCGGGCCGGGGTCGTACGGGCCGGGGTCGACATCGGCGACCTGATGCAACTCACCAACGCCATCGCGCTGGCCGTCGAACAGTCCCCCGACGACCCCGAGTTGGCGGACCGGCTGCTCACCCTCACGCTGCGCGGCATCAGGGCGCACCCCGCCGACCCCGGCACCACGCGGCCGGCCGGCCCGACGGCCCCGGCGTAACCGGAGCACCCGGCCGCGGGCGCCCCGTCGGGCTGCCCGCGGCCGGCCACGCCGTGCGCTCCCTGGCGCCCGGCCACCGCACTGGGCGCCCCCAGGCATCCGCACGCCCCCACGGCACTTCCAGCGCCGCCGGCCACCCCACTGCTCCCACCCGGCCCCGGCGCCGCCCAGCGCTCCCGCGACACGGCTCCCGTACGCCGTTCCGCTCGACCGCCCGCCCGGCAGAGGCACTTCGGCGCCTGCGGGCACCCGCTCCCCGGCGCGTACCGGCATCACGAACCACCCGCTCAGGCGACGCCCCAGGCACCGAAACCCGCCCCGCTCGCCCACGGCGCTCACCCGAACTCCCGTCAGAACCCTTACGGAGGAGAGACCAGCGGTAAGGCCAGGACCAGCCGCATCACGCCCGGTCAGAGCGGCGGTTCGGGCATGGTGCCGTCCCGTGGGCGTCGTGTCGCCCACGGGTCGGTGGCCCGCCCCGGGCGGTCGCCCGGGGCAGGGGTCAGCGTCGGCGCGGTGCCAGGTCGGCGACCCGGCCGCCGATCTGCTGGTCGGACAGGGAGACCGGGCCGCGCAGGCCCGGGCCGCCGGGGGCGGTGGGCGGATGCGTACGGCGCGGCCCCGGCAACGGCATGTCGCGTCGGGGCGGCCGTCCCGCGGGGCCCGGGCCCTCGGGTCGGCCCGGCCCCGGGCCGGCAGCCGCCGCGCCCTGCCCCGGCGCGGGCGCCTGTTGGCCCACCCCGGCGACCGTGATCTGCACGCCCTGATCGGCGAGGGCCTGGAGCTCGATGGCGGAGCGGTCCTCACGGCTCGGCGGCTCGTCCGTCACCAGCCGGGTGATGACGTCCGTGGGCACGGTCTGGAACATCGTGTCCGTACCCAGCTTCGAGTGGTCGGCGAGCACCACCACCTCGGCCGCCGCCTGCACCAACGCCCGATCCACGCTCGCGGAGAGCATGTTGGACGTGGACAGGCCGCGCTCGGCGGTGAGCCCGCTGCCCGACAGGAAGGCGCGGGAGACGCGCAGGCCCTGGAGGGACTGCTCGGCACCGCTGCCCACCAGGGCGTAGTTGGACCCGCGGAGGGTGCCGCCGGTCATCACGACCTCGACCCGGTTGGCATGGGCCAGGGCCTGGGCGACGAGCAGGGAGTTGGTGACCACGGTCAGACCGGGGACGCGGGCGAGCCGGCGGGCCAGCTCCTGCGTCGTCGTCCCCGCGCCGACCACCACGGCCTCGCCCTCTTCGACGAGACCGGCGGCGACGTCGGCGATGGCCGTCTTCTCCGCGGTTGCTAGATGGGACTTTTGCGGAAAGCCGGACTCCCTGGTGAAACCACCCGGCAATACCGCACCGCCGTGCCGGCGGTCGAGCAGTCCTTCCGCCTCCAGCGCCCGCACGTCCCGCCGTACGGTCACTTCGGAGGTCTGGACGACACGGGCGAGCTCACGGAGCGAGACGGCTCCGTTCGCGCGCACCATTTCAAGGATCAATTGGCGACGTTCTGCAGCGAACACGAAACTGACAGTAACGCCAACGACCGTCTGCTTTCAGCCGGTTGCGCCAATTAGCAGAAGTTGTTCGCTGAGGGGTGTCGCAAGTGATATAGGAGCGCGTTAGAGCTCGTTTTGGGTCTTGCGGGTCTGGAGCTGCCGGGCGACCTCGGCGATCGAACCCGAGAGCGACGGGTAGACCGTGAAGGTGTTCGCGATCTGTGCGACGGTCAGATTGTTGTCCACGGCGACCGAGATCGGGTGGATCAGCTCGCTGGCGCGCGGGGCGACGACCACGCCGCCGACCACGATGCCGGTGCCCGGCCGGCAGAAGAGCTTCACGAAGCCGTCCCTGATGCCCTGCATCTTCGCCCGCGCGTTCCGCAGCAGCGGCAGCTTCACCACCCGGGCGTCGATCTTGCCGCTGTCCACGTCGGCCTGGGTGTAGCCGACGGTGGCGATCTCCGGGTCGGTGAAGACGTTCGCGGAGACCGCCTTCAGGTTCAGCGGGGCCACCGCGTCGCCGAGGAAGTGGTACATCGCGATGCGCCCCTGCATGGCGGCGACCGAGGCCAGCGCGAAGACGCCGGTGCAGTCACCGGCCGCGTACACGCCGGGCGCGCTGGTCCGGGAGACCTTGTCGGTCCAGATGTGCCCGGACTCCTGGAGCCTGACCCCGGCCTCCTCCAGACCCATCCGGGCGGTGTTGGGGATCGAGCCGACCGCCATCAGGCAGTGCGTGCCGGAGATGACGCGGCCGTCGGCGAGCGTGACCTCCACCCGGTCGCCGACCCGCTTGGCGGACTGGGCACGCGAGCGAGCCATCACATGCATGCCACGGCGGCGGAAGACGTCTTCCAGTACGGCCGCCGCGTCCGGGTCCTCGCCCGGCAGCACCCGGTCCCGCGAGGAGACGAGGGTGACCTTGGAGCCCAGCGCCTGGTACGCGCCGGCGAACTCGGCGCCGGTGACGCCCGAGCCGACCACGATCAGCTCGGCCGGCAGCTCGTCGAGGTCGTAGACCTGGGTCCAGTTCAG
Organism: Streptomyces sp. 796.1; assembly: GCF_047525675.1. Lineage (NCBI taxonomy): Bacteria > Bacillati > Actinomycetota > Actinomycetes > Kitasatosporales > Streptomycetaceae > Streptomyces > Streptomyces sp. 796.1. The sequence goes on from NZ_JBLIWA010000027.1 coordinate 4,830, forward strand.
GATGCGTTCGCCGTCCGGCAGCGCGTCCGGGATCTCCCGGGGGTGGGCGCCGGTGGCGATCAGCACCGCGTCCGCCGCCAGCGTCTCCTCCGTACCGTCGGCCGCCTGCACGGTGACGGTGCGCGAGCCGTCCGGCGACTGGGCCGGCTCGATGCGTCCTCGGCCGCGCATCACCCGGGCACCCGCACGGGTGACGGAGGCGGTGATGTCGTGCGACTGGGCCAGCGCGAGCCGCTTCACCCTGCGGTTGACCTTGCCGAGGTCCACGCCGACCACGCGGGCCGCCTGCTCCAGGGGCGGCGTGTCGTCGGCGACGATGATCCCCAGCTCCTCGTACGAGGAGTCGAAGGTCGTCATCACCTCCGCCGTCGCGATCAGGGTCTTCGACGGTACGCAGTCGGTCAGCACCGAGGCGCCGCCGAGGCCGTCACAGTCCACGACGGTCACTTCCGCGCCGAGCTGCGCTGCGACCAGCGCCGCCTCGTAGCCGCCAGGTCCGCCGCCAATGATCACGATTCGGGTCACTGAAGTTCGCCTCGCGTATTCGTCTCGGTCGGCCCGGGATGCCCGACCGCGCCGCGGAGGCGGCCGGTTGCCACCGCCGGCCGGTCCGGGGGTCGCCCCCAGGGGGATGCAGTACGTGCCCCATTGTCCCGCACCCATCAAAACCGCCGCCTCTTGGGTCCCTCCGCACGGCCCCGCGCACGGCGCCGCCCCCGCCGCACCACCCTGCGCCGCCCCCGCCGCACCGCCCCGCCCCCGCCGCACCGCCCCGCCCCCGCGGGCCGTCGCCCGGCGCCCGCTCGCCCCAGACGGCCGCACGCTGCACTCCCGTACCCTCGGAGCCATGTCGCTCTACGCCGCGTACGCCGGCAACCTCGACGCGCGGCTGATGTCCCGCCGCGCCCCGCACTCGCCGCTGCGCGGCACCGGCTGGCTCTCCGGCTGGCGGCTGACCTTCGGCGGCGAGCAGATGGGGTGGGAGGGCGCGCTGGCCACGCTGGCCGAGGCGCCCGGCTCGCAGGTCTTCGTCGCGCTGTACGACATCGCCCCGATGGACGAGGCCGGGATGGACGGCTGGGAGGGCGTGGGGCTCGGCATCTACCGGCGCACGCGGATGCGGGTGCACACCCTGGACGGCGACGTGACCGCGTGGCTGTACGTGCTCAACGGATACGAGGGCGGGCTGCCGTCGGCCCGCTACCTCGGTGAGGTGGCCGACGCCGCCGAGTCCGCCGGCGCCCCGCACGACTACGTGATGGAACTGCGCAAGCGGCCCTGCTGAGGCCCCGGACACGACGCCGCTGAGGCCCTGGACACCACACCAGCACGGGCGCTTGTAAGGACCGCAATGCGCCATGGGCCCACACATCGTCGCAAACGCATCTACGCGCGTAGGGGATTACCGGTTACCCTCGTCCGCGTGAACGCATCTGCTTCTTCGGACATCCAGGGCGGCCCGCTCCACGCCGGCGGCCGAAGCCCCTACGACGCCGCCGACGGCGCCGCCGCCCGGCTGCGCGAGCTCACCGGCGCCGAGACCCACGACGTGGCGCTCGTGATGGGCTCCGGCTGGGTGCCCGCCACCGACGCGCTCGGCACCCCGGAGTGTGAGTTCCCGGTCACCGAGCTGCCCGGCTTCCCCGCCCCGGCGGTCGCAGGACATGCGGGCACCGTGCGCTCGTACCGCATCGGCAGCAAGCGCGCGCTGGTCTTCCTCGGGCGTACGCACTACTACGAGAACCGCGACGTGGCGGCCGTGGCGCACGGGGTGCGCACTGCCGTCGCCGCCGGCTGCAAGACCGTGGTGCTCACCAACGGCTGCGGCGGGCTGCGGGTGGGGATGCGGGTGGGGCAGCCGGTGCTCATCAGCGACCACATCAACCTCACGGCCACCTCGCCGATCGTGGGCCCCAACTTCGTGGACCTCACCGATCTGTACTCGCCGCGGCTGCGCGCGCTGTGCCAGCAGGTGGACGCGAGCCTGGAGGAGGGCGTGTACGCCCAGTTCCCCGGGCCGCACTACGAGACGCCCGCCGAGATCGCGATGATCCGCACCATGGGCGCCGACCTGGTCGGCATGTCCACCACGCTGGAGGCGATCGCCGCCCGCGAGGCCGGTGCCGAGGTGCTCGGCATCTCGCTGGTGACCAACCTGGCCGCCGGCATGACCGGTGAACCCCTCAACCACGAAGAGGTCCTCCAGGCCGGCCGCGACTCGGCGGCCCGGATGGGCAGCCTGTTGAGCCAGGTGTTGGGCAAGCTCTGATCGGTGCCCCGGGCCGGGCCCGCCCGGCCCCGGTCCCCACGGCGCCGGAGCCGCCCGTCGGCGCCGGCGTCGGCACCGCGCAGTACGCGACCCCCACGCGAGAGGCAGAACCACCGTGCAGCAGGACCAGCAGGACGCGCAGCAGGAACTGATCGCCCGGGCCAGGGCCTGGCTCGCGGACGACCCCGACCCGCAGACGCGTGCGGAGCTCGCAGCGCTCGTCGACACCGCGGCGGCCGACCCCAGCACCGACAAGGGAGCTGCGGCCCTCGACGAGCTGGCCGCGCGCTTCGCCGGCACCCTCCAGTTCGGCACCGCGGGGCTCCGCGCCGAACTGGGCGCGGGCCCCATGCGGATGAACCGCGCGGTGGTCATCAAGACCGCCGCCGGCCTCGCCAGCTACCTCACCCGACGGCACCAGCCGGCCGGCGCCGGGCAGCGGCCCGGCCTGGTGGTCATCGGCTACGACGCCCGGCACCGCAGCGCCGACTTCGCCCGCGACACCGCGGCCGTCATGACCGGCGCCGGACTGCGCGCGGTGCTGCTGCCGCGCCCGCTACCGACCCCGGTGCTGGCCTTCGCCATACGGCACCTGGGCGCGATCGCCGGCGTCGAGGTCACCGCGAGCCACAACCCGCCGCGCGACAACGGCTACAAGGTGTACCTGGGCGACGGCGTCGCCGGCACCGCATCGCGCGGCGGCGCCCAGATCGTGCCGCCGGCGGACGCCGAGATCGCCGCCGAGATCGCCGCGGTGGCCGGCGTGCGCGAGGTGCCGCGGCCGGAGTCCGGTTGGGAGATCGCCGGCGAAGAGGTCATCGACGCGTACCTGGAGCGCGCCACCGGCGTCCTCGCGCCCGACTCGGCCCGCGCGGTGCAGGTGGTCTACACGCCGCTGCACGGCGTCGGCCTGGCCACGGTCAGTGCCGCCTTCGCCCGCGCCGGCTTCCCGGCCCCGCTCGTCGTCACCGAGCAGGCCGAGCCCGACCCGGACTTCCCCACGGTCGCCTTCCCCAACCCGGAGGAACCGGGCGCGATGGACCTGGCGTTCGCCACCGCCCGCGCCGCGGCAGCCGCCACGACGGGCACCGCCGCCCCCGGCGCCCCGGCCAACGCCCCGACCAGCCCGGACATCGTCCTCGCCAACGACCCGGACGCCGACCGCTGTGCCGTGGCCGTGCCCGACCCGGCGGCGCCGGCCGGCTGGCGGATGCTGCGCGGCGACGAGGTCGGCGCGCTGCTCGCGGCGCACCTGGTGCGCTCCGGCCGGGTCGGCCAGGGCAGCGCCGGCACGTTCGCCACCACCATCGTCTCCTCCTCGCTGCTGTCCCAGATCGCGGCCACCGCGGGCGTCCCGTACGCGGAGACGCTGACCGGCTTCAAGTGGCTGGCCCGGGTGGACGGCCTGCGCTACGCGTACGAGGAGGCCCTCGGCTACTGCACGGACCCGGCCGGCGTGCGCGACAAGGACGGCATCACCGCCGCACTGCTCATCGCGGAACTCGCGGCCGGGCTGAAGGCCGACGGCAGCTCGCTGCCCGCGCTCCTGGGCGAACTCGCGGTGGCGCACGGGCTGCACGCGACCGACCAGCTCTCGGTACGGGTCGACGACCTGTCGGTGATCGCGGCGGCCATGCAGCGGCTGCGCGCCCAGCCGCCCACCGCGCTGGCCGGTCTGCCGGTGACCTCGGCCCAGGACCTGTCGCTCGGCTCCGACGCGCTGCCGCCCACCGACGGGCTGCGCTACCACCTGGCGGGCGACGCCACCTCCGGCGTCCGGTCGGCCCGCGTCATCGTGCGCCCCAGCGGCACCGAGCCCAAGCTCAAGTGCTACCTGGAGGTCGTGCTGCCAGTCGAGGCGCCCGACGCGCTGCCGGCGGCCCGCACCAGGGCGGCCGACGTGCTCACCGCCGTCAAGCACGACCTGGCGGACGCAGCCGGCATCTGAGCGCCGAACGGCCCGTGACACGACGGCGGGGGCTGGCGCGTACCGGACGTACGGCACGCACCAGCCCCCGCTCGGCCCTGGGCGCTAGCACTCGACCAGTGCCGGCCAGCGCTCGTACTCAACCAGTGCCGGCCAGCGCTAGCGCTCAACCAGTGCTGGCCAGCACGGTGAGTAGCACCACTCCCACCGCAGACGGCGCCAGCACCTCCCACGCCCAGCGCACCACCGGCGCGCCCTGGGCGCCCTCCCGCTTCGCGTACCGCTCGGCGAGCTCGCGGATGTCGTCGATGGCCTGGTCGGACGGGGCGCGGCCGGCCTCGCCAAGAGGTTCGGGGCGGCGGCTGCGCTGCTGGAAGCGGGCGGGGGCCTCGTCGGCCGCCGCGGCCTGCGACTGCCGCCGTGAGGCGCGCTTGCGCTGGCGCAGCGACACCGGGATGGCCCAGAGCTGGTACGTGCGCCCGCCGGCCAGCACCTCGCTGCTGTAGCCGGCGCGGGCCCCGTCGACCGAGGCCCAGGGCAGCGTGATCGTACGGAACGGGTTGCGCACCAGGAGTCGGTCGGCCCCCGCGAACACCGCGGGCCGCACCGTGAACGCCACCACCAGGGGCACCACGGCGAGCAGCCCGGCCAGCGCCAGCCACGGGGTGCGCCCCTCGCCGCGGACCAGCGCGTCGCCGCCGAGCCAGGCGCCGAGCGCGAACAGCAGCACGCCGGTGGCCATCGCGCCGGTGGAGCGGTAGACGCGGTCCTGGTACAGCTCCTCGTCGCCGGCGGCGTCCCGGGCCGGGTCGATGGGCCGGGCTCCGGCGCCGCCCGCCGGCCGCCGGCCCGCGGCACGGTTCGCCTTCGTACCGGCGCCGTCCGCAGCGCCCGCGCCCGCGGCGGGCTCGGTGGCCCCGGCCGACTCGGCGGACCCAGCGGCCCCGTCCGTCCCCGAAGCCTTCGTCGCGCCCGCCCGGGCCCGCTTGGTCAGCTCGGTGCGCCGGCCGGCAGCGGCGGAGCCGGCCCGGCCCGCGGCGGCGTCGGAGGCGGCCCCGGCGGACTCGGCAGCCCCACCGGTTCCAGCGGCCCCGGCCTCCTCGGCTCCTCCATCAGGCGCAGCGGCCTCGGCAGCCCCACCGGGCCCAGCCGCCCCATCGGCCTCGGCAGCCCCCACGGCCTCACCGGTCTCAGCGGCCAGCGCGGCCGAATCGCCCCGCTCACCCTGGTCAGCGGCCTGCTCGGCCCGATCAGCCTGCTCGGCCTGCTCTACCTGGTCGGCCGCGTCGCCCCGGCCGTTCTGCTCGGGCGACGGCTGCTGCGGCTGCTGCCGCGCCGGCGACTGCGCGCGGGAGGAGGAGGGGTCCGGACTCGTCATGGGCCCGATTGTGCCCGACGCTCCGCATTCCGGACGTTGCGGTACGGCATCGAAAAACCGCACTGCTTCCCGGGGGTGACATGCTGCTACGCGCGTAGATATGCTCGCCTTGTGACCATGCCCACCACAGTTCCCGCATACGGCAACGAGGCCGCCGAGCGACTGGCCTCGCTGGCGGACGTGACCGCGAGCGAGGGCGCGCTGCGCCGCTTCCTGCACGGCCTGCCCGGCGTCGACGCGGTCGGCCTCGACGCCCGCGCCGCGACCCTCGGCACCCGTTCGATCAAGACGACGGCCAAGGCGTACGCCATCGACCTGGCCATCTCGATGGTCGACCTGACGACGCTGGAAGGCGCGGACACCCCCGGCAAGGTCCGGGCGCTGTCCGCCAAGGGGGTGCAGCCGGGCGACGGCGCGCCGCCGGTCGCCGCCATCTGCGTCTACCCGGACATGGTCGCCACCGCCCGCGCGGCCGTCGCCGGCTCCACGGTGCGCGTGGCCTCGGTCGCCACCGCCTTCCCGGCCGGCCGGGCCGCGCTGCCCGTCAAGCTGGCCGACACCCGGGACGCGGTCGCCGCCGGCGCGGACGAGATCGACATGGTGATCGACCGCGGCGCCTTCCTCTCCGGCCGCTACCTGTCGGTCTTCGAGGAGATCCGGGCCGTCAAGGAAGCGTGCGCACGGCCGGCCGGCGACCCGCGCGGCGGCGCCGCCCACCTCAAGGTCATCTTCGAGACCGGCGAGCTCCAGACGTACGACAACGTGCGCCGCGCCTCCTGGCTGGCGATGCTCGCCGGCGCGGACTTCATCAAGACCTCGACCGGCAAGGTCGCGGTCAACGCCACGCCCCCGGTCACCCTGCTGATGCTGGAGGCGGTGCGCGACTTCCACGCCAGCACCGGCGTGCAGGTCGGCGTGAAGCCGGCGGGCGGCATCCGCACCACCAAGGACGCGATCAAGTACCTGGTGATGGTCAACGAGACGCTGGGCGAGGACTGGCTGTCCGCCCACTGGTTCCGCTTCGGCGCCTCCAGCCTCCTCAACGACCTGCTGATGCAGCGCCAGAAGCTGACCACCGGGCGTTACTCCGGCCCCGACTACGTGAGCGTGGACTGAGACAGATGGCATTCGACTACGCACCGGCCCCCGAGTCCCGCGCGGTGGTGGACATCGCGCCGTCCTACGGGCTCTTCATCGACGGCGAGTTCCGCGAGGCCGCGGACGGCGCCGTCTTCAAGACGCTCTCGCCCGCATCCGAAGAGGTGCTCTCCGAGGTCGCGCAGGCCAGCGCCGAGGACGTGGACCAGGCCGTACGGGCGGCCCGCAAGGCGTTCGCGAGCTGGTCGGCGCTGCCGGGCGGCGAGCGCGCCAAGTACCTGTTCCGCATCGCTCGCATCATCCAGGAGCGCTCGCGCGAGCTGGCCGTCCTGGAGTCGCTGGACAACGGCAAGCCCATCCGCGAGTCCAGGGACGCGGACCTGCCGCAGGTCGCCGCGCACTTCTTCTACTACGCGGGCTGGGCCGACAAGCTCGACCACGCGGGCTTCGGCCCGGCGCCCCGCCCGCTCGGCGTGGCCGGCCAGGTCATCCCGTGGAACTTCCCGCTGCTGATGCTCGCCTGGAAGGTCGCCCCGGCGCTGGCCACCGGCAACACGGTGGTGCTCAAGCCGGCCGAGACGACGCCGCTGTCCGCGCTGTTCTTCGCGGACATCTGCCGGCAGGCGGGGCTGCCGCGCGGCGTGGTGAACATCCTCACCGGCGACGGCTCCACCGGCGCCGCGCTGGTCGCCCACCCGGACGTGGACAAGGTCGCCTTCACCGGCTCCACCGAGGTCGGCAAGGCCATCGCCCGCGCGGTGGCCGGCACCGACAAGCGCCTCACGCTCGAACTCGGCGGCAAGGCGGCCAACATCGTCTTCGACGACGCCCCGCTGGACCAGGCCGTGGAGGGCGTGGTCAACGGCATCTTCTTCAACCAGGGCCACGTCTGCTGCGCCGGCTCGCGGCTGCTGGTCCAGGAGTCGATCGCGGACGAGCTGCTGGCCGCGCTCAAGCGCCGGATGGCCACGCTGCGGGTCGGCGACCCGCTGGACAAGAACACCGACATCGGCGCCATCAACTCGGCCGAACAGCTCGCCCGGATCACGGCCCTGGCCGACGCCGGCGACGCGGAAGGCGCCGAGCGCTGGTCCCCGGCGTGCGAACTGCCCACGGCCGGCTACTGGTTCGCGCCCACCCTGTTCACCGGCGTCACCCAGGCGCACCGCATCGCGCGCGAGGAGATCTTCGGCCCGGTGCTGTCCGTACTGACCTTCCGCACCCCCGGCGAGGCGGTCGAGAAGGCCAACAACACGCCGTACGGGCTCTCGGCCGGCATCTGGACCGAGAAGGGCAGCCGCAGCCTGTGGATGGCGAGCAAGCTGCGCGCGGGCGTCGTCTGGTCCAACACGTTCAACAAGTTCGACCCGACGTCGCCGTTCGGCGGCTACCAGGAGTCGGGGTACGGGCGCGAGGGCGGCCGGCACGGCCTGGCCGCCTACCTGACCCCCGCGAGCCCGCAGCAGGCAGCACCGACGAGCCCGAAGGGCGAGCGCGCATGACCACCGTTGACCGCTTGAGCGTGCTCAAGACCTACAAGCTGTTCGTCGGGGGCGCCTTCCCCCGGTCCGAGAGCGGGCGGGTGTACGAGGTGACCGACGCACAGGGCGCATGGCTGGCGAACGCCCCGCTCTCCTCCCGCAAGGACGCCAGGGACGCGGTGGTCGCGGCCCGCAAGGCGTTCCCGCGCTGGTCGGGCGCCACCGCGTACAACCGCGGCCAGGTCCTCTACCGCATCGCCGAGATGCTGGAGGGCCGCCGCGAGCAGTTCGCCGCCGAGGTCGCCGCGGCCCAGGGCCTGCCGGCGAAGAAGGCGGCGGCCCAGGTGGACGCCGCGATCGACCGCTGGGTGTGGTACGCGGGCTGGTCCGACAAGGTGGCCCAGGTGGCCGGCGCCGCGAACCCGGTCGCCGGGCCGTACTTCAACCTCTCCACGCCCGAACCGACCGGCGTGGTCGCGGTGCTGGCACCGACCGACTCGGCCTTCCTCGGGTTGGTCTCGGTGATCGCCCCGGCGATCACCACGGGCAACACGGTGGTGGTGGTCGCCAGCGAGCAGGCGCCGCTGCCCGCGCTCTCCCTGGGCGAGGTGCTGGCCACCTCCGACCTGCCGGGCGGCGTGGTCAACGTCCTCTCCGGCCGGGCCGCCGAACTCGGCCCGCCGCTCGCCGCCCACCAGGACGTCAACGCCATCGACCTGACGGGCAGCACGGGGGAGCTCGCGGTGGAGTTGGAACGCGCCGCGGCCGACAACCTCAAGCGGGTGCTCCGTCCACAGCCTGGGGACAAGTCCAAGGGCGCCCACTGGACGGCCGACCCCGGCACCGGCCGCATGCTGGCCCTCCTGGAGACCAAGACCGTCTGGCACCCGATGGGCAGCTAGCTCCCGCACCACCTCTCGTACGGGCCCGGGCGCGGCCCGGGGACCCGCCGAAGCGCCCGGACGACTAGCCCGAGCGCAGGCGCTGGCAACCGGCACGGCACCGCGCCACGACGACGGCAACGGCAACACGGCGGACCGTACGGACGAGGGCGGGGCCGGGGACATCCCCCGGCCCCGCCCTCCTGCGCGTACGACCAGCTCGGCGTACGACCGACTGCACATGCGACCGGCTTTGCGCACGACCGACCGCGCGTACGGCCGGCTCAGCCGGCGCCGGGTCAGCCCGGCAGCGCGCCCAGCACCTGGCTTGCCAGCGGCAGTTCCCCGATCGAGTCGCCGCGGGTCAGCGGCGCGGTCAGGTCCGCGGTGCTGACCGCGGGGAAGTCGGCGATCTGGGTGCCGATGGCGTTGGCCAGCGGGTCGGCGCCGGTGCCCGCGAACGGGTCGACCTGGAGGTGCTTGACCGGCCCCACCACCCCGCCGACGACGGCGGGCAGCGTCTTCGCCATCGCCTCCTGCGGGCTGGGGCCCCGACCGGCCTCGGTCTCGGCCGCAAGGTCCTGCGCGTTCGTCAGGGCGTGGTTGACGAGGTCGTCCGCCGGCGCCGCCTGCGCGCCGGCCGCGCCGCCCGCCGCCAGGGCCGCACCGGCCGCCGACACCACCAGCCCCGCGCGCAGCAGCGCACGCGCGGCGAAGGGCTGCTTGTTACCCGGGCGTGAGGCCATGAGCACCTACCAGATTCCTAGAAATGGGTCACCGATCGGACACGCACGGTAGTTGACGGGGCCGGTGGCCAACCACTCTCCCGCCCAGGGGGTCCCTCATTCGGCGCAATGCCGCAGACTGGTGTCCCGTGACAGCGCCTCCCCCTTCCGCCCGCGTGATCCTGTTGACCGGCCCTTCGGGTTCGGGCAAGTCCTCCCTCGCGGCCCGCACCGGGCTGCCCGTCCTCAACCTGGACGACTTCTACAAGGAGGCCACCGACCCGTCGCTGCCCGCCCTCGCCGACGGCGGCGGCACCGACTGGGACTCGCCGCTGTCCTGGGACGCGGAGGTGGCGGTCGCGGCCATCGACACGCTGTGCCGCACCGGCCGCACCGAGGTGCCGCTGTACGACATCCCCACCAGCGCGCGCACCGGCACCACCAGCCTCGCCCTGGACGGCGCTCCGCTCGTGGTGGCCGAGGGCATCTTCGCCGCGGAGATCGTCGACCGCTGCCGGGAACTCGGCCTGCTGGCCGACGCGCTGTGCCTGGCCGGCCGCCCGCTGACCACCTTCCGCCGCCGGCTCGTACGCGACCTGCGCGAGGCCCGCAAGCCGGTGCCCTACCTGCTGCGCCGCGGGCTGCGGCTGCTGCGGGCCGAGCGCGGCATCGTGGCCCGGCAGACCGGCCTCGGCGCGTACCGCTGCGACGGCGCCACGGCCCTGCGCCGGATCTCCACCGCGACGACCGCCGCCGGAACCGAACTGGTCGCCTGACCGGCCCTCACCCGGCCAGTCCGACCTGACCTGGCCCAACCGGGCCCACCGGTCCGGTGCGGTGCGGCCCGGTGCGGTGCGGTCCGGCCAGCTCCTCCGGTCTTCGCCCACCCGCCGCGTCCGACGCCGGACGCGCCGCGGCCACGCCGCCCGATGGACGACGTGGCCGCGGTGGTGCGGGATGCGCAGCGGGGCGGGACCGACGCACCCCCCGCGCGCCGCTCCCGCCCCGCTGCTTCCCCCGTACACCCCGGCGGTCAACCCGGCCTCCCCCCAGAGACCGGCCGCCGAGGCTCCCCCCTCAGGTGCTTCCCGTCTTCCCCCCAGAAGACGGCCCCCGTGCTTTCCCCCCGTGCTTCCGGGTGCCGTCCCTCCCCCGAGGAGACGGCCCCGTGTTCCCCCAGCCTTCAGGCCACCAGCTCGCCGAAGGACTCCTCTTCGTCCCGCCCGAAGGCGAGCGTGTCGTCGCTGCGCAGGCGGCGCAGCGAACGCCAGATGCTGGACTTCACGGTGCCGACGCTGATGTCGAGTATGTCGGCGATCTCCGGGTCGGTCCGGCCCTCGTAGTAGCGCAGCACCAGCATGGTGCGCTGGATCTCGGGCAGCCGGGCGAGCGCCTGCCACAGCACGGCGCGCAGCTCGGTGCCGCGCATCGCGTCGTGGTCGCCGACGGTCTCCGGCAACTCCTCGGTCGGGTATTCGTTCAGCTTGCGTCGGCGCCAGGCACTGATGTGCAGATTGGTCATGGTGCGGCGGAGGTAACCGCCGACCGCCGCCTTGTCACTGATGCGGTCCCAGGCACGGTAGGTGGAGAACAGTGCGCTCTGGAGCAGGTCCTCCGCCTCGTAACGGTCCCCCGTCAGGTGGTAGGCGGTGGCGAACAGGGAGGCGCGGCGCTCCTGGACGTAGGCGGTGAACTCCGCCTCGGCCCGACTGCCGCGCTGCTCCTCCCCACCCGCTTCTCCCCCGTATTCCTGCTGGCCTACGGCGACCGCGGTGCCCCCGCGGGCTTCCGTGGCCGCGTCAACGGCTGCCACGTACATGATCGACGGCCGCTGACGTCCGGTGCTGCGAGCGCACCCCCGCCCGCTCACAGCACCGGACTTCTCTCCCCCAGACTCGGTCTGGGAGCCTGTCCGACTCCAACCGGCGTGTAGGCGCGTTCGAATACCTGCGCTGGTTGCCGTGCCGTGCAAGGTGTTCATGCCGCGCCCCCCGTCTTGGAGCCTGCTGAGTCCGTTGCCACCGGGTGGGTTCCGCCCGGTGACCAAAAGATTGGCAAGCCAGTTTCATCACGTTGTCCGTCGACTGTCACAGCCCTGTCACAGGGGCCGGGGGGTCGGCGAGCCGTCCGGCTATCGGACGCTCGGAGTCCGACGGGCCGGCCGCACGGCCCCGGAGGTCGAACTCCAGCCCACCTGTAGGCCAGAATGACCAATGTGCCTTTCCTGTTGCTGATCGAGGACGACGACGCCATCCGCACGGCCCTCGAACTCTCTCTGTCCCGCCAGGGCCACCGTGTGGCGACCGCGGCGTCGGGAGAGGACGGCCTGCAACTGCTGCGCGAGCAGCGGCCAGATCTGATCGTGCTGGATGTGATGCTGCCCGGTATCGACGGCTTTGAGGTGTGTCGCCGCATCAGGCGCACCGATCAGCTACCGATCATCTTGTTGACCGCGCGCAACGACGACATCGACGTCGTGGTGGGCCTTGAGTCCGGCGCGGACGACTACGTGGTCAAACCGGTGCAGGGGCGAGTGCTCGACGCCCGCATCCGTGCCGTGCTGCGCCGCGGTGAGCGGGAGGCGAACGACTCGGCGTCCTTCGGTTCGCTGGTGATCGACCGCTCCGCGATGACCGTCACCAAGAACGGCGAGGACCTCCAGCTCACCCCCACCGAACTGCGGCTCCTGCTGGAGCTCAGCCGCCGCCCGGGGCAGGCGCTGTCCCGGCAGCAGTTGCTGCGCCTGGTGTGGGAGCACGACTACCTCGGTGACTCGCGGCTGGTCGACGCCTGTGTGCAGCGGCTGCGCGCCAAGGTCGAGGACGTGCCGTCGTCGCCGACGCTGATCCGCACGGTGCGTGGGGTCGGGTACCGACTGGATGCTCCCCAGTGACGGATGAGCCCAGTCGAGTACGGGGCTGGGCTGCGGGGCTGTTGCGCTGGATGAGCCTGCGGGTGCGGCTGATGCTGGTGTTCGCCGTGGTGGCCCTGGTCGCCGCCGCGTCCGCGTCCGGCATCGCGTACTGGCTCAACCGCGACGCCGTGCTGAACCGGACGCAGAACGCCGCGCTCGACGACTTCAACAAGTCCCTCGAAGACATCACCCGTACCCTGCCGCGCCAACCTGACTGTCATGACCTGGACGTGGCCGCCCAGCAGATGGCGAGCAGTTCGCAGAAGTACGAGGTACTGCTGCTGACCGACCGGAACGGCCGGCCCGGCTGCGCCGCGTACTCCGACGAGAAGACGTTCCACCGCGGGATCGTGCCGGAGGCGCTGGAGAAGGCGGTCAACAAGCGGCGCGAGCTCGACAGCTCCAACGCGTACGAGTACCACCTGTACTGGCAGCGGATCTCGCTGGACGGCGAGCCCTACCTGGTGGGCGGCGCCAAGGTGATCGGCGGCGGGCCGACCGGCTACATGCTCAAGTCGCTCGACACCGAGCGGATGGACCTCAACTCGCTGGCCTGGTCGCTGGGGATCGCCACCGGGCTCGCGCTGATCGGCTCCGCGCTGCTGGCGCAGGCCGCGGCGGCCACGGTGCTGCGTCCGGTGCGAAGGCTCGCGGACGCCGCGCGCAAGCTGGGCGAGGGCAAGTTGGACACCCGGCTGCGCGTCTCGGGCACGGACGAGTTGGCCGATCTGTCCCGTACGTTCAACCGCACCGCCGAGTCGTTGCAGAAGCGGGTCGAGGACCTGAGCTCGCGGGAGGCGTCCAGCCGGCGGTTCGTCGCCGACATGTCGCACGAGTTGCGGACGCCGCTGACCGCGATCACCGCCGTGACGGAGGTGCTCGAAGAAGAGGTGGACTCGCTCGACCCGATGATCGCGCCCGCCGTGCAGCTCGTGGTCTCCGAGACCCGGCGGCTGAACGACCTGGTGGAGAACCTGATGGAGGTGACCCGCTTCGACGCGGGCACCGCCCGGCTGGTCCTGGACGACGTGGACGTGGCCGACCAGGTGACCGCCTGCATCGACGCCAGGGCGTGGCTGGACGCGGTGGAGCTGGACGCCGAGCGGGGCATCGTGGCCCGGCTCGACCCCCGACGGCTCGACGTGATCCTGGCCAACCTGATCGGCAACGCGCTCAAGCACGGCGGCTCGCCGGTCCGGGTGTCGATCCGGCCCGCCGCCGACGACCTGCTGATCGAGGTGCACGACCACGGCCCCGGCATCCCCGAAGAGGTGCTGCCGCACGTCTTCGACCGCTTCTACAAGGCCAGCGCCTCCCGACCGCGCTCGGAGGGCAGCGGGCTCGGCCTGTCCATCGCGCTGGAGAACGCGCACATCCACGGCGGCGAGATCACCGCGGCCAACTCGTCCGAGGGCGGCGCCGTCTTCACGCTGCGGCTGCCGATGGACGCCTCCCGGGTGATCGAGGGCGCGGACAAGGCGGAGCGGGCCGGCAAGAAGGACTGCAAGAAGGACCGCGACCGCAAGGACAAGAGGAGCGAGCGATGAACCCCCAGGCCGCGGGGGCGTCTTCAGGGGCGCGATCGGTGGCGCTGCCGATGGTGGCGGGGTCCGGTGGCGGGCCTGGCCGGCGGGCGGCGGGCGGGCGGCGCGCCCGGACGGCCACGCTCGGGGCCTTCGGACTGGTGGCCGCACTCCTGGTGGCCGGGTGTGGCATCCGCGGCACCTCGGTACCGGTGGACGCGGGCGGCGCGCCCTCGCAGGCCTCCTGCGACACCCAGGCCAGCAGCGCGCCCGCCCGGCCGCGTACCGACGTCGCCGTCACCGTGCAGTTGCTGTGCGCCGCGCGCCTGGAGCCCGTACCGCGGGCGCTGCAACTGCCCAAGGGCGACGAGAACCCGCGCCCGGCCGAGTTCGCGAAGGCGCTGCTCGGCCAGTTGCAGCGGCAGCCCTCGCAGCCCGAGCGGGAGGCGGGCTTCAGCACCGCGGTCCCGTCGAGCGTGCAGGTCGCCGCGGCAGCCGCGGGCGATCCAGCCGGCACGCTGCGGCTGAACCAGGAGCCGGCCGAACTGCCCCCGGAGGCGCTCGCCCAGGTCGTGTGCACCTTCGCGCAGACCGCCGCGGTACGCGGGGCGCGCACGGTGGTGCTCGGCGGCCCGGCCGCGGCGGGCGACGAGGCGGCGGCTGGCCGGGGCCGCCTCATGCGCTACGAGTGCGGGACGGACCTGCGGGAGCACCCCGCGAGCGCACAGAGCTCGGGCACGTTGCTGGCCGAGTGAGCGGGGCCCCTGCTGAGCGTGCCTGGGTGGTCGTGTGGGGTGGCCGTGTGGGGTGGGTGGTGGCTGAGGTGGGTGGGTGGCTGTTGGGGTGGGGGCTGGGTGGGGCGGGAGTGCCGGTTGAGTGCGGGTGGCCGTGGGGCGGGGAGCGTGAGGGTCGTCACCGTGGGGGGTGCGGAACCGGGACGCCGGGGGGCCGCGTCCTGACTTGCGTGCAGGGACATGGTTCCGGCCGCACGGCCGACATCCGCTTCCGCGTCGCGGGCATCCTCCTCCTCGTGGCGCAGCTCGCCTTCATCGGCTGGGTTTCCCTGCGCCCGCTGACCGCCCCATGGGTGACGGCCGGCAATCTGGAGCCGCTGGCGTCGATCCGCGGCGACCTGGAGATCGGCTTCGCGGAGGCCGCCCGCCGCATCGGGCGCGAGCTGCTGCTCTACGCCCCGCTCGGCGTACTGTTCCCGCTGGTCGGGGGCCGGATCGACGCCCACAAGTTGGCCTCGCTGGTACGCACCGTACTGGCCAGCGCCCTGATCTCCTGCCTGGTCGAACTGGCACAGGGCAGCATCGCGGGCCAGGTCATGGACGTGGACACGGTCCTGATCAACACCGCCGGGGTCGCGCTGGCGCACCTCGCCGTGGTCCCCGCCGTACGCGGTCACCTCCGCCGCAGGGCGGGGCGCGCGCACGCGCCGGCACCGCCGCGGGAGGACGCGGCCTCGGGGTTGACCCCGACGCTGCCAAGGGTCGGGATCGCACCGTAGGCCGAGGCCACCTGCGGCGGGCGCGCCTAGCGTGGAGTCATGGCTGGTCCCCGGTCCGACCGGGGACGCCACGACGACTCCCAGGAGGCCCCCATGTCCACGCCGCTCGTACGCCGCCAGGACAACAAGATGATCGCCGGTGTCTGTGCGGGACTGGCCGACCGGTTCGGAACGTCCGCACGCACCATGCGGCTGATCTTCCTCGCCTCGTGCCTGCTGCCCGGGCCGCAGTTCCTGCTCTACCTCGCGCTGTGGGTGCTCCTACCTGCCGACGACAAGTACCGGCGGCACGCCTGGTGACGCCCGCGGCGACCACTCGGCGGCCGGGCCCGCGCCGGGACAGGTGGGTGAAGGTACGGGACGCGCGGGGTGCTGGGTTACGGGACGCGCGGGGCGCTGAGGTACGGCCCGCGCCTGGGGCGGGGCGGCTGCGGTGGGGAAACGCTGATGGGCCGCACCCCCGTCTCCGGTGGTGCGGCCCATCCTGGACTGCGCGGTGCGGCCCGCCCGAACCGTGCACGGGCCGCGCGGCTGCCCCGTGGCCGGGCCGGACCCGCCCGGTGTGACCCGGTCGGTCCGGTCCGGCCGTGGTGGTGCGGGGTCAGCCCCCGATCGGGAGCCCGCCGAGCAGCGCCTGCACCGGGTCCTGGCCCTCCGCGGCCGTGGGCTGCGGGAGGGTCTTGGTGTCCTTCGGCAGCGTCTTGACCGCGTTCTTGGCGGGGCCGGTCAGCGGCTCCAGGCCGGAACCGGCGGCCGATGCCGTACCGGCGGCGGTGGCGGCGAAGGCGATGCCCACGGCGGCGACGCCGAGGGTCTTGATCGTTCCCTGCTTCATGAGAAATCTTCCCTTGGTACGGGGTTCTTGAGCGGCACTGCAACGTAGCCAGCCGCTCCGACGGCCCGCAAACACCAGACATGAGGCGGGATGTCGGTTGTGCCGGAAGTGATCCGCGCTGCCGCCACACCCCCGACCGCACCCGGACAGCAGGGCAGCGGTGCAGGTCAGGGCCTAGCCGACGGTGGACTGACGGAACAGCCACTCCGCCTTCAACTCGGCGTAACCGGGCTTGATCACATCATTGATCATCGCCAGACGTTCATCGAAAGGGATGAACGCCGACTTCATCGCATTGACGGTGAACCACTGCATGTCGTCGAGCGTGTACCGGAAGGTCGACACGAGGTGCTCGAACTCGCGGCTCATGCTCGTACCGCTCATCAGCCTGTTGTCCGTGTTCACCGTGGCCCGGAAGTGCAGCCTGCGCAGCAGGCCGATGGGGTGCTCGGCGTACGAAGAGGCGGCGCCGGTCTGGAGGTTGGAGGTCGGGCAGAGCTCCAGCGGGATGCGCTTGTCACGTACGTAACTGGCGAGCCGACCGAGCCTGACGGTGCCGTCGTCGGCGATCTGGATGTCGTCGATGATGCGCACGCCGTGGCCGAGCCGGTCGGCGCCGCACCACTGGAGCGCCTGCCAGATCGACGGCAGCCCGAACGCCTCGCCGGCGTGGATGGTGAAGTGGTTGTTCTCGCGCTTGAGGTACTCGAAGGCGTCCAGGTGCCGGGTGGGTGGGAAACCCGCTTCGGCGCCCGCGATGTCGAAGCCGACGACGCCCAGGTCGCGGTAGCGGTTGGCGAGTTCGGCGATCTCCAGGGAGCGGGCCGCGTGCCGCATCGCGGTGAGCAGGGCGCCCACCCGGATGCGGTGGCCGGCGGCGCGCGCCCGGCGCTCGCCCTCGCGGAAGCCGTCGTTCACCGCCTCGACCACCTGCTCCAGCGTCAGGCCGCGCTCCAGGTGCTGTTCGGGGGCGTAGCGCACCTCGGCGTAGACGACACCGTCGGCCGCCAGGTCCTCGGCACACTCGGCCGCCACCCGGCGCAGCGCGTCAGCGGTCTGCATGACGGCACAGGTGTGCGCGAAGGTCTCCAGGTAACGTTCGAGCGAACCGGAATCGGCCGCCTCGCGGAACCAGGTGCCGAGCGCGGCGGACTCGGTCTCGGGCAGGCCCTCGTATCCGATGTCCCCGGCCAGTTCGACGACGGTGGCCGGGCGGAGCCCACCGTCGAGGTGGTCGTGCAGCAGTGCCTTGGGCGCGCGCCGGATCTGCTCCGGGGTCGGTTGCTGGATGTTCTCGCTCGTCATCTGCGCACCATAGCCCCTACGCGCGTAGAACACCTGGGGTGACCGCGCGGATAGATACGGAACAGTGACCAGCCCGCGTAGTGGAGTACACCGTTGCTTCTGCCATCGTTCTGGCATGGCTCAGCAATCGTTGCCGGAGCGACCGGACCGAAGCGCCCGACTGGGGCGACCCGTGGGGGCGACGGCGGCGGGGAAGACCGCCTGCGGCGTGGTGTTGCTGCTGCCGGACGGCGTGCCAACCGGAACCCGCCGTCCGACCTCGCGTTCGGCCGCCGCGATGTGGTCCCTGGCGCACGGGCTGGCCAAGGCCGGCCGGCCCGAGGGGCTGACGGCACACGTGGTGCGCTACCGCTATCGCGGCTGGAACGGCCCCGCCGCCGACCCCGCCCAGGACGCGGAGTGGGCCGTGGAGGAAGTGGTGCGGCGCTACGGGGACGTACCGATCTGTCTGGTCGGGCGGGGCATGGGGGCGCGGGCCGCGCTGCGGGCCGGCGGGCACCCGGCGGTCGGTTCCGTACTCGCGCTGGCACCGTGGCTGCCGAGCCAGGAGGCGAAGCTCAACCCGGACCCCGTCAAGCACCTGATCGGCCGGCGGGTCCTGGTCGTCCACGGCACCAACGACGCCCACACCCATCCCGAGCTCTCCTACCGGCTGGTGGAACGGGCCAAGAAGATCAACAGCTCCGTCTGCCGCTTCGAGGTGCACACCGACGGCCATCGGCTGCACCAACACCGGACCGAGGTGTACGCGCTCGCCGCCGACTTCGCCCTGGGCTCCCTCTTCGACCAGGACTACGCGCGTCCACTTGCAGATGCGCTGGCCGCCCCGCCCCCACTGGGCCTCCGCATGCCCCTGGCAGCGGGTTTCGGCGCCTCGCTCCGGCGCTGACCGGCGGCGAACCCGCCGGCCGCGACCGACTGCACCCGACGCACGGGGCGGCGCGCACGGCGTACGGGTTGGCCTGACGTGCGTGCGGGTTGGCCTGCCCGCCGTACGTACCGGGGCCGAGCCGCCAGGGGCGGCCGATCCGCAAGGCGGTGAGGCGGGGCGGGCTCGGGGTGGGGGTGGGGTTGGGCGTGCGAGGTCTCGGCGGGGTGGTGTGGGGTGCGCGGGTGGCCTGGAGTCGGCCATGGAAGACTTGTGCGCATGCCTCTTCGTCGGCCGGTCCGCCCCGCTGGTATCCGCAGTCGTACGCACCGTCGCGGGAGTCGGCCCGCGGTCGCCGGCGCGGCGGCCGGTGTGCTCGCCGCCACTGTGGCGCTCACCGGCTGTAGCGGCGACGGTCAGGGCAAGGGCGACGCCGCCTTCACCCGGCAGGGCTCCAGCGTCATCGAGACCGTGGCCAAGGACGGGCGCAGGGCCGCACCCGAACTCTCCGGGGTCACCTTGGACGGCAAGCAACTCCGCCTCGCCGACTACCGGGGCAAGGTCATCGCGATCAACCTCTGGGCATCCTGGTGCCCGCCATGCCGCGCCGAGACCCCGGAACTGGTGAAGGTCGCCGGCGAGACCCGGAACGACGTCGCCTTCATCGGTCTCAACAGCGACCACGACAAGGTCCCGGCCACCAAGTTCGAGAAGGAATTCGGGGTGCGCTACCCGAGTTGGCACGACCCGTCGGGCAAGCTCGCGCTGCGTTTCCCCAAGGGCAGCTTCAACCCGCAGGGCATCCCCTCCACCCTGTTCATCGACCGCGACGGCAAGATCGCGGCCCGTGCGCTGAGTCCGATCGGCGAAGACGACCTCCGCAAGGCGCTCGCCCCACTGGTCGCCGAGAAGGTCTGACCCCGGAACTCCGGACGCCACTCTCGCCGCTGCCCACAGGCGCGTGCCCCGGGCGCGGCCCTGAGCTCCGCCCCGGGCCCGGTCAGGGGTTCGGGCTGGGGCTGACGTCCGGGCTCGGGCCTGGGCTTGGGCACGGGCCTGGGCTTGGGCACGGGCTTGGAGGACGGTACCGAGGGACACCCGTGGATCGGGGTCGTGTGCCCCGCGGCAGGTGCGGGGCGTACGGAAGCTGTCCGCCAGGTCTGTCGGGTGGTCCGGTGGGTCCGTCGGTCCTCGTACGGTGCTGCGCGGCACCGCACCATGGCGCTGTCGCGGGCGCGGGCGCCCAGCGGGTGGAGACGGTGCGGACATGGGGCGGGCTCCTTTCGTCGAGGGGCGGGGTGGTGGTCCCGGTGTGGTGGGTCAGCGGGGTAGGAGTTGGCCGCGGCGGCTCAGCAGGAACCGCTTGAAGGCCGCTACCGGTGCGGTGTCCACATGGCCGTCGAGCCAGGCCACGCCGATCTCGCGCACCGCGCGCGGCGCCGTGACCGTCAGCTCCACCACGCCGGGCCGTGGGACCGCGGGCGGCGGCAGCAGGGCGACGCCGAGGCCGGCCGCGACCAGACCGCGCAACGTCTCGGCCTCCTCCCCTTCGAAGGCGACCTTCGGGGTGAACCCGGCCTCGGCGCACACCGCATCGGTGATCCGGCGCAGCCCGTAGCCCGGTTCGAGGGTGACGAAGAGTTCGGCGGACGCCTCGGCGAGGCGGACGCGCTTGCGGTGGGCCAGCCGGTGGTCGTCGGGGACGACCAGCCTCAGCTTCTGCTCGTCCAGCCGGCGGGCGACCAGGTCGGGGGCGTCGGGAACGGGTGAGGTCAGACAGAGGTCCAGATCGCCCGCGCGGAGGCGTTCGATCATGGCTTCGCCGTAGTTCTGGACGAGTTGGAAGCGCACCCGCGGGTGGTCGGCGCGGAAGGTGCGCAGGAGGCCGGGGACGGTCTCCGAGCCGAGCGTGTGCAGGAAGCCGAAGGCGACCTTGCCCGCGGCCGGGTCGGCGTCGGCGCGAACCGACTCGGCGGCCCGCTCCACCTCGGCCAGCGCCCGCTGTGTCGAGGCGTGGAAGGTGCGCCCGGCCGGGGTGAGCGAGAGCGTGCGGCCGTGCCGGGCGAACAGGGCCACGCCCAGGTCCTGTTCGAGCCGCACCATGGCCCGGCTGAGGGTGGACTGGGGCACGCCGAGTTGCTGTGCGGCCCGGGTGACGTGCTCGTACCTGGCCACGGCCGCGAACTGGACCAGCCTCGGTGCCAGCGCCGCACCCCACGAGGCGGCCAGGGTGCCGGGCCCACCGCTCGGCACTCCGGCCGGCCTCGGCGCCCGCGGCCCGGCGACCGCCGCACCCGGCGTACGCGCCGACACCGCCGGGCCCCGGGACGAGGCCGCCGCCGCACGGGCCGCCCCTATCCGGGCCCTCTCTCCCGCTCCACGAGCCACCTCCTCGCCGCCCGCCTCCTCGCCGCCTCCCTCAACGCGCCCACGCGACGCTCGCACCGCAGCCCTCGACCCGGCACCAGATGAAGCCCCGGCCTCGGGCCCAGCCCCGGACTCAGGTTCAACCCCAGCCCCAGCCGTAGCCCCAGATGCAGACTCAGACTCAGCCGTCCGTGCTGCCGTTGGCGTGCGTGGGACACCCGGCGTGCCTGAGGTGTTCGACGCTCCCGTTGGGGACTGCGGCGCGGTGGAAGCTTCGGGTTGGTGCGGCGCTCCACCGGTGGACGTCCAACCGCCACCGCCCCCAACGGGGTCCGTGCCAGCAGAGGCTGAGGCTCCTTCGGTGACGGGGTGCGCTGGGACGGACGAAGGGGCGGGCGTGTCGGGTGGGGGTGGGGCGGAAGGGGTTGCCGCAGGGGCGGGTGCTCGGGGTGGGGTCGAGGGGGGTTGCCGCATGGCGCCCGATGTGGTCGACGTGACTTTTTCCTTACCCTGGCGTGACACGGAACCTCCTGACCTGCACTAATGCGCTGATGGATTGATTATGGACGTGTTGTGCATTGGACGCATGAGGGGGCCTTGCCTACCGTCGTGGACATGCCTCCTGCTGATACCGAGGCGTCCACCGACTCCAGAGTGGGCGCCTCCACCGCGCCGTCCTCCACCCACGCGACGACCACGCCCGCGCCGTCGAGCCGTTCGGGCCGCATGACGGCCCCCGGCAGTGCGTGCCCCGGTGCCACCAGCGCCGCCCAGCACCGCACCACGGCGCCCCGCACCACCGGCTCCACCAACCGAGCCGACCGGATGGTGCACACCGACTGTGTCGACGGCCCCCACCGCGCCCCGCGCGGCGAGCGCGCCCACCAGACGGTGGCCCCCATGGCCCGCCCCTGCGGCACCCGCGGTGCGGAGGACACTCCGCCTTCGCCGTCCAAATCCGTTGCCACTCAGGTGAGTTCAGTGGCCGGACGCAGCTCCAGCCGGGTGGTGGCCAGCGGCGGTGCCGGCAACGGCACGGGGCGGGGGCCCGTCGGGACGGGAGAGACGGATGCCGAGGGCGGCAAGCTGCGTCCCGGCGGGCCGGGATATCGGCGGATGAGCCTGGGGCTCTTCGCGGCAGGCATCTCCACCTTCGCGCTGCTGTACTCCACGCAGGCGCTGCTGCCCGCGATCTCCGGCGACCTCGGGGTGACGCCAGGCCAGGCGAGCTGGACCGTATCGGCCGCCACCGGCGCGCTCGCGCTCGCCGTGCTGCCGCTCAGTGCGCTCTCCGAACGGTTCGGCCGGCGCACCCTGATGACCGTGTCGCTGGGCA
Organism: Streptomyces sp. 796.1; assembly: GCF_047525675.1. NCBI lineage: Bacteria > Bacillati > Actinomycetota > Actinomycetes > Kitasatosporales > Streptomycetaceae > Streptomyces > Streptomyces sp. 796.1. The sequence continues at coordinate 27,250 of NZ_JBLIWA010000027.1, forward strand.
TTGCCGCGGTCGTCGCGCTGCTCACCCCGTTCGCGCCCAACCTGGGTTGGCTGATCGCGCTGCGGGCGGTGCAGGGCGCGGCGCTGGCCGGGGTGCCGGCATCCGCGATGGCCTACCTCGCGGAAGAGGTCCGGGCCAAGGCGCTGGTCGGCGCGATCGGTCTGTTCGTCGCCGGCAACAGCATCGGCGGCATGACCGGGCGCATTCTCACCGGCTGGGTGGCCCAGGCCTGGGGCTGGCGCGCCGCGCTGGCCGCGGTCGGACTGCTCACCGCGGCGTGCGTGGTGGTGTTCCGGTTGCTGGTGCCGCCGGCCCGGCACTTCGCCGCGCAGCCGGCCGGGCCGCGGGCGCTGGCCCGCACCATCGGTGGCCACCTGGCAGATCCGCTGCTGCGGCGCCTGTACGCGATCGGGGCGCTGTTCATGACCGTGTTCGGCGCGGTCTACACCGTCATCGGCTACCGACTGGTCGCCGAGCCGTTCGGGCTGCCGCAGGGCGTGGTCGGTTCGATCTTCCTGGTCTACCTGGTGGGCACCCTCTCCTCGGCCGCGGCGGGTCGGCTGGTCGGCCGACTGGGGCGGCGCGGTGCGCTCTACCTGGCGGTGGGGACCACGACGCTCGGGCTGCTGCTGTCGCTGGCGGATTCGCTGCTCGCGGTGGTGCTGGGGCTGGTGTTGATCACCGCGGGATTCTTCGCCGGGCACGCGGTGGCCTCCTCGTCGGTCAGCCGCACCGCGACCACCGGGCGCGCCCAGGCGTCCGCGCTCTACCAGTCCGCGTACTACCTCGGCAGCAGTGCGGGCGGCACGTTGGGCGCCATGGCCTTCCATACGGCGGGGTGGGAGGGCACCGTGGTCCTCGGGCTCGTGGCCATGGTCGGCGCGGCGGGCATCACGCTCTACGCGACGCGCCGGGCGCTGGCCGAGCGGCGGGCCCTGGCGACGGCACGCTGACCGGCGACGCCACCACCTCCCCGCATTCGCCGCGCCCGTGACCCGGCAACCCTGCCGGGCCACGGGCGGCGGCCGTACGCCGAGAGTCCCATCGGCGAGGCCCGGACGGGGGTCACGTGCCACCCTCCCAGCCGCCCAACTACGGTGCGAACAAGCCCAGTTGGCGATCCAAGCCCACAGAAGACATGCCAGACGCCCGCTCATGACGGCCCCTCCCTGCGGATGCCGCCCCGTTGCGGCATCCGTCCGACGTGCCATCCATCGCACCACGCCTCCACCGGCCCCGAACAGGCCCGCCGCCACCCACCACTCGAACGTGTGAGCGTTTTTCGTGGCGGCCCCGGTTCCTCCACAGGGCAGGCCCGGACCCACCACTCCCCGTGCTAGCGGATGGCGTCCAGCCCCACGGTTCGTACCGCCCGCGCCCCTCCCGGCCGCTAGCCGATCCGGTCGAGCACCACCGGCTGCGGGGTGAACTCGGTGTCCGCCGGGGCGATCAGGACGCCGCCGTTGAGCGCCTCCAGCGCGTAGCCGAACTTCTCCGGGGTGTCCGTGTGCAGGGTCAGAAGCGGCTGACCTGCGGTGATCTTGTCGCCGGGCTTGGCGTGCAGTTCGATGCCGGCGCCCGCCTGGACCGGGTCTTCACGGCGGGCCCGCCCGGCGCCAAGACGCCAGGCCGCCACGCCGACCGCGTACGCGTCCAGCGTGGTGAGCACGCCGTCGCCGGACGCGTTCACCACGTGCTGTTCGCGGGCGACGGGCAGTGCCGCGTCCGGGTCGCCGCCCTGGGCGAGGATCATCCGGCGCCAGTGGTCCATGGCCGAGCCGTCGGCCAGCGCGCGCTCCGGATCGGCGTCCGGCAGGCCGGCCGCCGTCAGCATCTCCCTGGCCAGCGCCACCGTCAGTTCCACCACGTCGGCCGGGCCGCCGCCGGCCAGCACCTCGACCGACTCGCGCACTTCGAGCGCGTTGCCCGCGGTCAGGCCGAGCGGCGTGGACATGTCGGTCAGCAGCGCGACGGTGCGCACCCCGTGGTCGGTGCCCAGGCCCACCATGGTGGCGGCCAGTTCGCGGGCCGCCTCGATGTCCTTCATGAAGGCGCCCGAGCCGACCTTGACGTCGAGCACCAGCGCGCCGGTGCCCTCGGCGATCTTCTTGGACATGATGGAGGAGGCGATGAGCGGGATCGACTCGACCGTGCCGGTGACGTCGCGCAGCGCGTACAGCTTCTTGTCGGCCGGCGCCAGGCCGTCACCGGCGGCACAGATGACCGAGCCGACGTCGGCCAGTACGGCCATCATCTCCTCGTTGCTGAGCGCGGCCCGCCAGCCGGGGATCGACTCCAGCTTGTCCAGGGTGCCGCCGGTGTGGCCGAGGCCGCGGCCGGAGAGTTGGGGAACGGCCGCGCCGCAGGCCGCGACGAGCGGCGCGAGGGGCAGCGTGATCTTGTCGCCGACGCCGCCGGTGGAGTGCTTGTCGGTGGTGGGCCTGGGCAGCGCGGCGAAGTCCATCCGCTCGCCCGAGGCGATCATGGCCGCGGTCCAGCGGGCGATCTCGGCGCGGTCCATGCCGTTCAGGTAGATCGCCATGGCCAGCGCGGACATCTGCTCGTGAGCGACCTCGCCGCGGGTGTACGCGTCGATGACCCAGTCGATCTGGGCGTCGGTGAGGCGGTCGCCGTCGCGCTTGGCACGGATGACGGAAATGGCGTCCATGGGCGTGCGGGCCTTTCTGTACGTCGGATGCGTCGGGTGCGTTCGATGCGCCGGGTGTGCTGGATGCGGGGGATGCGCCGAATGACTCGGTGGTGCTGATGGGCACTGGGGCGCCGGCGTGCGCCGCTGGTGGCACGAAGCTCCCGGACCGCCGGGCGAGCCGCCGACCCGCCCCGCGCCTACCCGCCCCTGCCCCGCGCCCCGGCCCACGCCCACGCCCACCAGGCTCGGGCCGGCGCGGACGGAAGCGACAGGGCCGACTGGGGCGACAGGCCCCGGCCCGACCGGCCGTATCCCGACCGGCCGGATAAGGCGCCGGCACGCCCACCACACCGCAGTACGACCCCGTACGCCCCGGGTACCCGCCATCCGGCCGGTGCCCGGGGCGCACGGCTAGCGTTCGAGGTCGGCGGCGCCGAACGCGTCCGGGAGGAGTTCGGCGAGCGGGCGGATGCCACGGGCGGTGTCCACCTGGAGGCCGGGGCCGCCGTGCTCCCACAGCAACTGCCGGCACCTGCCGCACGGCATCAGCACCCGGCCCTCCCCGTCGCAGCAGGTGAAGGCGGTGAGCCGGCCGCCACCGCCGGCGACCAGGGCGGAGACAAGACCGCACTCGGCGCACAGCGCCACCCCGTACGCGGCGTTCTCCACGTTGCAGCCGGTGACCGTGCGCCCGTCGGAGACCAGGGCAGCCGCCCCGACCGGGAAGCCGGAGTACGGCGCGTAGGCGCGGGTCATCGCCGACCTGGCCCGGTCCCGCAACTCCTGCCAGCCGGCCTCGTCGAGCACGCCACGCGCCGCGTCACCGGCCGCGTCACCGGCCCCGTCGCGAGGCGCGTCACCAGCCGCACCGTGCGGTGCGTCCCGGCCCGTCATGTGCCCTGCCCCCGTCGATAGGGCTTGTTGTTGGCCTTGGGCATCCGCAGGCGTTGCGCGGCCAGCGCCATGACCAGCAGGGTCACGATGTACGGCGTGGCGCCGACCAGTTCGTTCGGTACGGAGTCGGTCATGGCGTACCAGAGGATCAGGAGGGCGGCGGCCAGGCCGCTCAGCGTGGCCGCGACGTGCTCCTTGCGGGTGAGTCGCCATACCGCCAGGGCGAGCAGGCCGAGCGCGAGCAGCAGCAACAGGGCGTGCACGGTGGTGCCGCCGCTGCGCAGTTGCAGCGCGTCGGAGTAGCCGAACAGGCCGGCGCCCATGGCCAGCCCGCCGGGCCGCCAGTTGCCGAACAGCATGGCCGCGAGTCCGATGTAGCCCCGGCCGCCGGTCTGCCCCTCGTTGTAGATGTGCGAGCGGACCAGGGCCAGGAAGACGCCGCCGAGGCCGGCGAGCGCACCGGAGGTGACGACGGCCGCGTACTTGTAGAAGTAGACGTTGACGCCGAGCGACTCGGCGGCGATCGGGTTCTCGCCGCAGGAGCGCAGGCGCAGCCCGAAGGACGTCCGCCACAGCACGAAGAAGGTCCCGGCGAACAGGGCGATGGCCACGATCGTCAGCGCCGAGATGTCGGTGACCAGGCCGCCGAGGATGCCCGCGAGGTCGGACAGCAGGAACCAGTGGTGCTTCTCCAGGTCGGCCAGCCAGTCGGACAGGCCGGGCACCGTGAACTGCTGGATGTCGTCCACCTGCGGCGACTGCTTGGGGCTGCCGCCCTCCTCGGACAGCGGCTCGAACCAGCGCTTGGCCAGGTACGTGGTGGCGCCGAGCGCCAGGATGTTGATCGCGACGCCGGAGATGATGTGGTCCACGCCGAAGGTGACCGTGGCCACCGCGTGCACCAGGCCGCCGACCGCGCCGCCGAGCACACCGGCCAGCACGCCCACCCACGGGCCCCACTGGAAGCCGGCCCAGGCGCCGAAGAACGTACCGAGGATCATCATCCCCTCAAGGCCGATGTTGACCACGCCGGCCCGCTCGGCCCACAGGCCGCCGAGGCCGGCCAGGCCGATCGGGACGGCCATCGAGAGGCCGGCGGCGATCTGCCCGGAGGAGGTGATGTTGTTGAACGCCGGGGTCTGACCGCTGGCGACCTGGTCGACGATCTCGCGCACCACCGACAGCGTGAGCAGCGCGCCCGCGATGATCAGCAGCACCTTGGCGAAGGAGAGCCGGCCGCGCGCGGTCCGGCTGGCGCCGCCGGGCTCCTGGTCCTTGGGGGTCTTCTGGAGGGTCGGGGTGCCGCTCACTGGGCCACCTCCCGCTTGCTGAGATCGATGGCCTGGGCGGCGAGTTCGGCGCCCACCCGCTGCTGCTGGCGCTTGATGCCGTAGCGGCGCACCAGTTCGTACGAGATGACGACGCACAGCACGATGACGCCCTGCATCACGCCGACGATCTCCTTGTCGTAGCCCTCGAACTCCAGGCGGTTGGCGCCGCGTTCGAGGAAGCCCCACAGCAGTGCGCCGAGCGCGATGCCGACGGGGTTGTTGCGGCCGAGCAGGGCCACCGCGATGCCGGTGAAGCCGACGCCGAGCGGGAAGTCCGAGGTGAACTGGTGGGTGTCGTTGAGCAGGGTCGGCATGCCGACCAGGCCCGCCATCGCGCCGGAGAGCACCATGCTGGTGACGATCATGCGCTTGACGCCGACGCCGCTGGCCTGCGCCGCGGGCTCGGAGCGGCCCACCGAGCGCAGGTCGAAGCCGAACCTGGTGCGGCCCAGCACGAACCAGAACCCGAAGCCGGCCAGGACCGCCACCACCAGGAAGCCCCAGATCGGGTCGAGGTCGCCGCCGGCCGGGATGGTGAAGAAGTGGCTGGATGAGGGGAGCGGTTCGGTGGAGACGATGTTGGTGTCCTTGTCCAACACGCCGAGCCGGCCGTCCACGAGCAGATAGCTGATCAGCGCGGTGGCCAGCGAGTTCAGCATGATGGTGCTGATCACCTCGCTGACGCCGCGGTAGACCTTGAGGAGTCCCGCGATCGACGCCCACATGGCGCCGACCAGCATGGCCACCAGGATGATCAGCGGGATCTGCACCAGGCCCGGCAGGTTCAGCGCCCCGCCGACGGCCGCCGCGAGGAAGGCGGAGAGCCGGTACTGGCCGTCCACGCCGATGTTGAACAGGTTCATCCGGAAGCCGATGGCGACGGCGAGTCCGGCCAGGTAGTACGTGGTGGCCTTGTTGAGGATGTAGACCTGGCTGTCGGACTTGGTGCCGTACTCGAACATCACGCTGAACGCGTTGAACGGCTCCTTGCCGGTGGCCAGCAGCACCAGCGCGGTCAGGGCGAACGCGGCGACCAGGGCGAGGGCGGGTGCGGCGATCGCCAGCAGCACCCGTTCCTTGTCGATCTTCTTCATCGGCCCTCTCCCGGCCCGTCGGTGGGGTGCTCCAAGTGGCCGCCGGCCGCGCCGGTCATCGCCGAGCCCAGCTCTTCGGGGGTGATGGTGGCCGGGTCGGCGTCGGCGACGAGCCGCCCGCGGTACATCACCCGCAGCGTGTCGGACAGGCCGATCAGCTCGTCCAGGTCGGCCGAGATCAGCAGCACCGCCAGGCCCTCGCTGCGTGCGGCCCTGATCTGGTCCCAGATCTGGGCCTGCGCGCCGACGTCGACGCCGCGCGTGGGGTGGGCCGCGATGAGCAGCTTGGGCTGGTGGCTCATCTCGCGGCCGACGATGAGCTTCTGTTGGTTGCCGCCGGACAGCGAGGCCGCGGTGACCTCGATGCCGGGGGTGCGCACGTCGTACTCGGCCACGATCCGCTCGGTGTCGCGCCGGGCGGCGCCCGGGTCGAGCAGCCAGCCGCGGCTGTTGGGCGGTTCGGTGACGTGCCCCAGGATGCGGTTCTCCCACAGCGGCGCGTCCAGGAGCAGCGCGTGCCGGTGCCGGTCCTCGGGGATGTAGCCGATGCCGCCCTCGCGGCGGGCGCGGGTGGGGGCGTGCGAGATGTCCTGCCCGTCCAGGGTGATCACCCCGCCGTCCGGGTTCCGCATGCCCATGATGGCCTCGACCAGTTCGGCCTGTCCGTTGCCCTCGACGCCGGCGATGCCGAGCACCTCGCCCTTGCGGATGGTGAGGTCGATGCCGTCGAGTACGGGCCGGTCCACGCCGTCCACGTCGGTGGCGGTGAGCCGCAACTCCCGCACGGTGAGCAGCTCGACGTCGGTGACAGTGGAGCCACTGGTCTGCGGGGACGGCAGTTCGGAGCCCACCATCAGCTCGGCGAGCTGCTTGGCGGTGGTCTCGGCCGGGGCGACCGATGCGACCGTGGTGCCGCGCCGGATGACGGTGATGTCGTCGGCGACCGAGAGCACCTCGCCCAGCTTGTGCGAGATGAAGATGACGGTCAGGCCCTCGGACTTGAGCTCGCGCAGGTTGTCGAAGAGCGCGTCGACCTCCTGCGGCACCAGCACCGCGGTCGGCTCGTCCAGGATCAGGATGCGGGCGCCGCGGTAGAGCACCTTCAGGATCTCCACGCGCTGCCGGTCGGCGACGCCGAGGTGCTCCACCAGCGCGTCGGGCCGCACGCCGAGCCCGTACGCGTCGGAGATCTCCCGCACCTTCGCGCGCGCCCTGGCACCGATGCCGTGCAGCTTCTCGGCGCCCAGGACGATGTTCTCCAGGACGGTGAGGTAGTCGGCGAGCATGAAGTGCTGGTGCACCATGCCCACGCCGCGGGCGATGGCGTCGCCCGGCGAGTGCAGGTCGGCCCGCTGGCCATCGATGGCGATGGTGCCCTCGTCGGGGCGCTGCATGCCGTAGAGGATCTTCATCAGCGTGGACTTGCCCGCGCCGTTCTCGCCGACGAGGGCGTGCACGGTGCCGCGGCGTACCTCGATGTCGATGTCGTGGTTGGCGACGACACCGGGGAACCGCTTGGTGATTCCGTGGAGTTCGACGGCGAGGGGGTGGCCGTCGCCTGCGGGTGGCTCGCCCGGGCGGGCGCTGGCGGCTTTGATGGCGACTCCTGAGGGTGGGGCGGGACGGCCCGGTGCGGGCTGGGTGAACTCAGGGGAAGGGCCCGGAAGCAGCGGTTGCGCGGCTGCCTCCAGGCCCGGTGCGACGGCCGTACGGGCCGGCGCGCAGGTCAGCCCGCGTAGGTCGACTTCACCTTGATGTCGCCGGCGATGATCTTCTGCTTGGCCTCTTCCAGCTTCGGCTTGATGTCGTCGAGGAAGCCGCCGGAGTAGGAGAGGGAGACGCCGCCCTGCTTGAGGTCGTACGTCTGGACGCCGGTCATCGGCTTCTTGTCCTTCAGCACGCTGGCGATGAAGTCGTAGACGGAGCCGTCGACGTTCTTGACCACCGAGGTCAGGATGGAGTTCTTGTAGTCCGCCAGGCCCTTCTCGTGGTACTGGTCGCCGTCGACGCCGATCGACCAGGCGCCCTTCTTCTTGGCGGTGGCCTCGATGGCGCCGGCGCCCGAGCCGCCCGCCGCCGAGTAGATGACGTCGATGTTCTTGTCGAGCATGCCCTCGGCGATGTCCTTGCCGCGGTCGGGCAAGCCGAAGCCGTCGGTGCTGCCGGGGGTCACCCACTGGACGTCGACGGTGGCGCTGGGCTTGGTGTCCTTGACGCCCTGCACGTAGCCGGCGGCGAACTTCTTGATCAGCGCGCTGTTGGTGCCGCCGATGAAGCCGACCTTGCCGGACTTGCTCTTCAGGGCCGCGGCGACGCCGGCCAGGTAGGAGCCCTCGTGCTCGGCGGAGACCAGGCTGGCGACGTTCTTCTCCTCGACGACCGAGTCGACGATCGCGAAGTGCGTGTCCGGGTACTTCTTCGCGGCCTTGGCCAGCGAGGGTGTGTACGCGTAGCCGACGCCGATGACCGGGTCGTAGCCGGCGTCGGCGAGGTCGGCCAGCTTCTGGTAGCGGTCGGCCTCGGTGTCGGTGTTCTTGGCGGTCATCTCCTTGCCGCCGACCTTGAGGTCCTTCTTCGCCTTGTCGAAGCCCTTGGCCGCGGAGTCGTTGAAGGAGTGGTCGCCCCGGCCGCCGACGTCGTACGCCAGGCCGATGCCCTTGTCCTTGCCTCCTTCGTCCGAACTGCTGCCACACGCAGTGGCGGAGAAGGCGAGAGCCGCGGTAGCAATGCCCGCGACGGCGATCTTGGATGCCCGGCGCACGAGGGACCCCTTCACTCGAAGCGCCACCTACGGCGCTGATTCCGCCGCATCGTAACGCGCGTAGAACCGCAGAAAAGGGGTGTCTGCAAGCCGTTATCGGATCGTCGCGAACCCGCCGTGACCGTGCCCCCTACGGAAGGTTGCGATCCAGCAAAGCAGCGGCCGTGAACAGTTCGACGCCCACCTGGATCGCCTCCTCGTCCACGTCGAAGTCGCCGCAGTGCAGATCCCGCCGCGCGGTGTCACCCACCCGGCGCACACCGAGCCTGGCCATCGCGCCCGGTACGTGTTCCAGATACCAGGAAAAGTCCTCGCCGCCAAGGCTCTGCTCGGTGTCCTCCACGGAATCGGTGCCCCGCCGGGCCACCATCGCACGCCGCAGCAGCTCGGTGACCTCCGGCCGGTTGACGACCGGCGGCACCCCGCGGACGTAGTTGATCTCGAACTTGGCCCGGTGCAGGGCGGCCACCTCCTCGACCGCTGCGTGCACCAGGTCGGGCGCCGCCCGCCAGCCCGGCAGGTCCAGGCAGCGCACCGTACCGGCCAGCTCGGCCTGCTGCGGGATCACGTTGCAGGCGTGGCCCGAGGCGACACGGCCCCAGGTCAGAGCCAGTCCGGAGCGGGTGTCCACGCGCCGGCCGAGCAGCGCGGGCACCTCGGTCACCACCTTCGCGGCGGCGGTGACCAGGTCGGTGGTCAGATGGGGGCGCGCGGTGTGGCCGCCCGCGCCGTTCAAGGTGATCTCCAGCCGGTCGCAGGCGGAGGTGATGGGGCCGACCCGCAGTCCGAGGCGACCGACGTCCACCCGCGGGTCACAGTGCACGGCGATGATCCGCCCCACCCCGTCGAGCACGCCGTCCTCGATGGCGTCGGGGGCGCCGCCGGGCAGCACCTCCTCGGCGGGCTGGAAGATCAGCCGCACCGGGTACGGCAGCCGCCCCTCGCGGGCCAGCTCGGCCAGCACCAGGCCGGCGCCCAACACGGCCGTGGTGTGCACGTCGTGGCCGCAGGCGTGCGCCCGGTCCGGCACGGTCGAGCGGTACGCGACGGTCTTGGTGTCCGGGATCGGCAGCGCGTCGATGTCGGCGCGCAGCGCCAGGAAGGGGCGCCCGGCGTCACGGTGGATCGCCAGACCGGGGGCCGGCACGCCGGGGGTGGCCGCGCCCGGGAAGCCGTCACCGTGGGTCGCCGCGCCCGGGAAGCCGTCACCGTACGCGGCGCGTGCGTCCCGCCCGTCCGCTCCGGCGTCGCCGGCCGCGGGGCCCGCCACGCCGATGTCACACACCAGCCCGGTGCCACCGCTCAGCACGCGCGGGGTCAGACCGGCCTGCTCAAGGCGGGCCTTGAGCGCCGCGGTGGTGCGGAACTCGCGGTTGCCCAGCTCGGGGTGCATGTGCAAGTCCCGCCGGAACGCGATGAGTTCGTCGCGCAGCGCGGCGGGCAGCCGGCCTGGCAACTCGGCCTCGGCCGCCGCTGCGGGCAGCTCCACGTCGGGGGTGGTGTCGGGTTCACGGTCGCGGGACGTCACAGGGTTCACGTCGTGCAGCGTAAGGCGACCCGGGGGACAACTGCGCGCCGATCAACAAAAGTTCAGCCCGTTAGGGGAAGAAAAACAGGCCGCAATCCGCATGAGTGGAGGCCGCAACGGGTATGGGGCATGTTTATGCCCTGGCCCCGAAAACGGCCGGTCCGCTCACCGACGGTGAGCGGACCGAAACGCTAGGGCTGGCTCGGCGAAGCCGGTGCGTACGGCAATCGCTGCACGTCACGCGCGGTGCCGGTGACCCCGGACAGAAAGCCCTGGGCGCGCGGCGACGCCTTGTCGGTCAACCACGCCGGATCGACGTCACAGACGGCGACCTTGATTCCGGTGCCCGCGAGGGCAAGCGGAAGCGTGTGCACCACCGTGGAAGGAAAACTCAAGATCGTCCGCCCTATGGGACCGCGCCGGGCGATCAGCTCCAACGGGAGGTCGGGACGGACGATCTCCAACCCCACCTCCACGCTGATCCGGTGCAGCTTGTCGGGGCTCTCCTTGCGGTGCGCGAAGTACCGCGTCGCCCCGTGCTCCCTGGCCAGCCCCGTGACCGCCTCCAGATAGCGCTCCGGGTCCACCACACCGGTCTCCACCAGCGAGGTACCCACCAGGTCGGTGCCACCGGTCAGCCGGGGCGGGCCGAACGTCGCCCGGGTCCAGGCGAAGGTGTTGGCCGTGACGACGACACCGGACGGCGGCTCCACCGGCATCGAACTGAACACCTCGACCCGGCGCCGCTGCCCCGGCGTGAGCCGGCGCCGGGCGTTGGCCGAGACCGGCGCGAAGACCAGGTCCCGGGGGCCGCGGCTGCCGCGCCGGTGCCAGCGCTCAAGCCGCTCGCCACGCGCCAGTTGGGAGATGAACTCCATGGTGGCGGTGCCGTCGTCCACCACGATCAGATCGCGGGCCTTGGCCATCGTCAGCAGGAGTTGTACGTAGCGCGAGAACGGATCGCCGATCACGATCCGCCGCGCGGCGCGCAACATCGCGGCCAGGCCGCCGATGGTGCGGAACGGTGCACCCGCACCGCCGCGCGCCTCTTCCCAACGGACCGTCACGCCCTCTTCCCTGGCCAGCTCCGCCATCCGACGGAGTTGACCACGGGTCATCGGGTCGTGCGGCGACAACACGATCACGGTCAGGTCGTCCGGCGCCCCCGCACCGGCACCCGCCGCGGCCAGGACCCCACGCGGCGGCTCAACGGTCGAACCGTCCGCCGTGGGGCCCGTCATGCCCGCGCCGTCGGCACTACCCGTGCCGGTCGCACCGTACGTGCCGGCCCTGTCGTACGCGCTGCCCGCGCCGAACCCGCCGGGCGTGCCGTCCGCCGCGGCCAAGACGCCCGCCGGGCCGCCCTGACCTGCGGTGTACGGCCCCGACTGCGGGGCGGGATGCGGAGCGGAGTCGTACGGAACCAAGTCCTCCGACGCACGGAGCGAGGCCCCACCCTCGCCTTCCGCACCCTCCGACGCACGGAGCGCGACTGCGTCTTCCGACGCGCGGAGCGCGTCGGCGTAAGCCCACTCCAGCACATTCAACAGTTGCACCGGGCTCTCCACGAAGGCCAGCGTGCGGCCCGTGGATGCGGCCCGGTGGGGCGCGCCGTGTTCGGGCTCTGCCCGGACGTGGCGCTCGGAGGCGGCCCCACCTGTGGTGGGGGCCGCCTCCGGGACAGGGCCGACCGGCCCTGTGGTTGAGCTCACTGAGGTCTACCTCACGCTCTCGGCGGGCCCGCCGGACAGCAGGACCGCTCGGCCTACGGGAGTTGCCGGGCAGCCGGCCGCCCACGAGGCGGCGCGGCGTGCCCACGACCCGTGGACACGGGTCAGACAGCGGCGGGCTCGCGCTCCTCGGACTCCGCCACGACGCCGGCCACCCGACGCAGCTTCTTCATCGGGCCGAGCTCGCTCTCGTACACCTTCTTGACGCCGTCACCGAGCGACTCCTCGATGGTGCGGATGTCGCGCACCAGGCGCTGGAGGCCCTGCGGCTCCACCGAAGCGGCCTGGTCCGAGCCCCACATGGCGCGGTCGAGGGTGATGTGGCGCTCCACGAAGGTGGCGCCGAGCGCGACCGCGGCGAGCGTGGTCTGGAGGCCCGTCTCGTGGCCGGAGTAGCCGATCGGCACGTTGGGGTACTCGGCCTGGAGGGTGTTGATCACCCGCAGGTTGAGCTCCTCGGCCTTGGCCGGGTAGGTGGAGGTGGCGTGGCAGAGCAGGATGTTCTCGCTGCCCAGCACCTCGACCGCGTGCCGGATCTGCTTCGGCGTCGACATGCCCGTGGAGAGGATGATCGTGCGGCCGGTGGCGCGCAGCGACCGCAGCAGCTCGTCATCGGTCAGCGACGCGGAAGCAACCTTGTGCGCCGGGACGTTGAACTTCTCCAGGAAGGCGACGGCCTCGGTGTCCCACGGGGAGGCGAACCAGTCGATGCCCCGCTTCTTGCAGTGCTCGTCGATCTGCCGGTACTCGTCCTCGCCGAACTCGACGCGGTGCCGGTAGTCGATGTACGTCATCCGGCCCCAGGGGGTGTCGCGCTCAATGTCCCACTGGTCCCGCGGGGTGCAGATCTCCGGGGTGCGCTTCTGGAACTTGACCGCGTCACAGCCGGCGTCGGCGGCGACGTCGATCAGCTTGAACGCGTTCTCCAGGTCACCGTTGTGGTTGATGCCGATCTCACCGGTGACGTAGACCGGCTGGCCGGGCCCCGCGGTCTTGGCGCCGAGGGTGCGGAGGCGGGTGGAGCTCATGAAGACAGTTCCTTTCCAAGAATCCACGAGGCGATCTCGCGGATCGCACCGTCTCCTCCGGGAGTGGAGGTGACCGCGCGTGCGGCGCCACGTACGACGTCGTGCGCACCTGCGACCGCCACGGGCCAGCCGACGAGGCCGAAACACGGGAGGTCGTTGACGTCGTTGCCGACATAGAGCACGCGCTCGGGCGCGATGCCCTGCTCCTCGCACCACTGCTTCAGTGCGAGGTCCTTGCGGTCGATGCCGTGGAGTACGGGCACCTGCAACTTGCGGGCCCGTGCGGCGACGACCGGGTTTTGCTCCGTGGACAGGATCAGCAGCGGGATGCCCGCTCGGCGCATCGCCGCGATCCCGAGCCCGTCGCCGCGGTGTACGGCGACGAGTTCGCGTCCTTCGGAGTCGATCAGCACCCTGTCGTCCGTCTGGGTGCCGTCGAAGTCGATGACCACCGCGTCGATGTCGTCGCGGGTGGGCAGGTGGGTGGGGAGGTACCCGGTGCGGCCCTGCGCGCCGGGCCCGTCCAGGAGCGGCGCGAGGGCGCGGGCCCGCTCCAGGTCGTGCGGGTCGTCGATCTCCAGGACCCGCGCGGCGTCGGTCCGCACCAGCGCGGTGTGGCCGAAGAACCGGTGCTTGTGGTCGCGGAAGCCGGCCGCGCGCATCGCGTACGCGGCGCCGGTCTCCAGCAGGTCCTGCGGCCGGTCCTGGCGGCGCGGGCGGAACGACTTGTCGTGGTTGACGCCGAAGCCGCCGCTGGCCCCGCCGGTGGCGGCGTCGACGGCCGCGCCGTCGGCCGGCTCCTCGTCCGCGTCGCGCCAGATGAAGCCGTGGAAGGGGGCGACGGTCAGCGCGCTGTCGGCACCGCCGTCGACGATCGCGCCGACCACGCCGTCGATGTCCTCGCGGGTGATGAACGGGCTGGTGCACTGCACGAGGAGGACGACCTCGGTGCTGCCGGGCCCGTCGTGCTCCGCCTCGTGCTGGTCCATGGCGTGCAGCACGGCCGCCTCGCTGGTGGCGGTGTCGCCGGCGATGGCCGTGGGGCGCTGGATGACGTCGGCGCCGGCGCCGCGGGCCGCGGCGGCGATGCCCGGGTCGTCGGTGGAGACCACCACGTCGGTGACGAGCCGGCTGGCACGGCACTCGCGGACCGCCCGGGCCACCAGCGGCACCCCGCCGACGGCCGCCAGGTTCTTGGCGGGCACGCCCTTGGAGCCACCGCGGGCGGGGATCACCGCGAGCACCCGGCCGCCGGCGGGCCGATCCGCGCCGCGGCCCTCGGTCGTCGTGCTTGCGCCCGGCGCGCTGGCGCGTCCTACGGGCTCCGAGGTGGACATGGCGGCTCCTGACTCGTGGCGCTGCGCGCCTGGTGGTTCGTGGCGCTGGGCGCCTGAGTGGGTGGGGCTCGTCTCCGGCGCGGCCGGCCGGTCCCGCGGCGGCCCTGCCGAGACGGTGGCGGGCTCTGCCGGCCCGGCGACCGGGGCGGCTGCCCCGGCGGACGCCTGCTGGTCGGGCCCGGACGTCACAGTTCCCCCATGCGGCGGATGACGGGGGCGACCCGCTGCACGCCGTGCCGGTAGGCGCCGCGCGCCGCCTCGCGCATCGTGTTGCGCACCACGCGCTTGAGCCCGGAGGCGTCCTCGGGTTCGACGGTGACGCCGGGGCGCGGGCTGCCGTCGGGCTGGAAGCCGTAGCGGTTCAGGATGCGCGGCAGGTAGCCGGGCGCGGTGACGGCCGTGTAGTACGGGGTGACCGGCGGCAGCGGCGGGCCGGTGATGAGGTCCGTGAGCCGCTCGCGGACGGCGTCGAAGGCGTGCTCGTACGCGCCGTCCGCGGCGGCCACGCCCTGCCGGGCCACCCACTGCGGGTCGGCGGTGGGGCGGTAGCCGGTGTCGAGCTGGTCCCAGGAGGCCAGGCAGCCCGAGCCGATGAAGTGGTGGTTGCCGAGCACCTCGCGCACGCCGAGGTCGGTGAGGACGGCGGTGGGGATGCCGCGGTGCAGCGATTCGAGGGCGGCCGTCGAACTGACGGTCACCAGCAGGTCGGCCCCGTCGAGCACCTCGCCCATGTGCCCGTAGACCAGCCGGAAGTTGCTGGGCAGCGCGCCCGCGTGCTTCTCGGCGAGCTTCTGGTAGGGCAGCTCTTCGATGTGCGTGGTGTGCTCGCCCGGCTTGCTGCGGAGCTTGACCAGCACCTCGCGGTCGGCGTGCTTGCGGGCGTGCTCGACGGCGCGGCGCAGCAGGTACGCGCGGTCGGCGCGGTTATCGGGCACCGAAGGCTGGACGGCGAAGACGACGGTGCCGCCGGTGTAGGGCCGCCGGGTGCGGGCGGTCTCGTCGTAGCTGTCGCCGCCCAGGAAGGGCAGCGCGCATTCGACGACCACGTCCGGGTCGGCGCCCACGCCGCGGTAGACCTCGCGGAACCGCTCGGCGTCGTAGCGGCTGTTGGCCAGCACGATGTCGGCGCCGTTGCGCAGCAGCAGGCCGTCGGCGAGCTTCTCGTAGACCACGCCCACGTAGCCGGTGATGAGGACGGGGCGGTGCGGCGCGTTGCGCAGGGCGTGGCCGATGCCGTGCAGTACGGCCTGGACGCCGCCGCCCACGCAGGAGAGCACCACGGCGTCGTAGTGCTCGCGCTCTATCGCGTGGATGAACTCGATGCCCGTGACCTCACGCATCGCGTCCGCGTGCACGCCGACCTCGGACAGTTGCCGGGCGGTGGGGGTCGCGCGTCCTCGCAGCAGGTAGCCGTCCAGACGGTGGTCGGGGGCTACGCGATGTGCGGTGAGCGCGCCCCACTTCCACCGGGTGTCGGAATCTGCGAGCACGGCCACGCGGGGCTGGGAATTGGTACGGGTGGGCACGTCGCTGACGCTAGGAAGGGTTTGCGAGTCACGGCCCAACTCCGGCGCAACAAACGGTTAACAGCATGTCGACGGTTGGCGAACCCGATCGCCGGAGCAGCGGGTTAACCATTCCGACTTCCTTCGTTCACCTTCTCGTATGCCATAGGTCAAGACGAATGCCGGGCGGACACCTACCGTCACCCGAGTGGTTAAGCTCTCCGTCATCGTGCCGTTCTACAACGTGCAGACCTACGCACCAGACACCTTGAGAAGTCTGCGCGCCAACGCGCGGGAGGACTTCGAATTCATTCTCGTCGACGACTGTTCACAGGACGGGACCCCGGAACTCCTGGAACGCGCCGAGCGCGACCTGCCGGGCGCGGTCCTCATCCGGCACGAACAGAACGGCGGGCTCGCCACCGCACGTAATACCGGGCTGGACGCGGCCCGCGGCGAGTACATCACCTTCCTGGACGGTGACGACTGGCTCGCGCACGGCTACTTCGAGCAAGTCCTCTCCGCCATGGAGGAGTTGGGCTGCGACTTCGTCCGCACCGACCACGTCCAGGTCACCAACCGGTCGCGCTCCATCCACCGGGTGCCGGTCGGCATGCGCAACACGGTCCTCAACCCGCGGGACGTGATCCTGCCCTCCGACCGGTCCACCTCCGTGGACTACGCATTCGCCTGGGCCGGGATGTACCACCGCAGGCTGCTGGACGACGGCCTGCTGCATTTCACGCACGGACTGCGGACCGCGGAGGACCGCCCGTGGATCTGGAAACTGCACCGCGAGGCGAAGACCTTTGCGGTACTCGGCCTGCTCGGCGTCTTCTACCGGCGCGGCGTCGCCTCCTCGCTCACCCAGATCGGCGATGTGCGACAGCTCGATTTCATTCGCGCATTCGACCAGGTCATCGAGGAAACCGCGCGGGACAGGGAAGCCGCCAGGCTTCTCCCGAAGGCCGTCCGCACGTATTGTGCGATTATTTCCCATCACCTTGGTGGCATCGAAAGGTTTGAACCGGCCGTGGCACGTAAGTTGCGCACCATGAGCGCGGCGGCGATGAAGCGGATGCCGCAGCAGGTGCTGGACGAGGCGCTGGACGCCATGGACTACGACCGCGCCGCGCGGCTGCGCAAGCTGCGCCGCCGCCCCGTCGGCCCGGAGGTCGCGGCCTGATGAGCATCCGGAACCGCACCCAGATCTTCTTCGCGTCCACGCTGTACGGCGCCGCGACGCTGGCCGCCGCCATCGACGCGGACTGCTTCGACGAGGCCGACCGCAGGCTGCTCCTGGTGAGCAACAACGCCGGCATCCCGGAGACCACGCCCGGCCTGGACGAGATGCCCGGCTTCGAGGTGCTGCGCTCGCGCTTCGACGGCGTCCTGTCGTGGAACGAGACGATCCGCCCGTTCCACCCCGGCGGCTGGTCCCCGCGCGGCGACGACGCCCCGCTGTGGGAGCGCCACCTGCGGCTGCTGTGGGGGCTGGGCGACGACGACGTCGAGATCGTCCTCGAATCGATCCAGGTCAACCCGGCCCTCGCGCTCGCCAGGCTGTTCCCCAACTCTCCGCTGGACGTGTACGCGGACGGCCTGATGAGCTACGGGCCCACCCGCAACAAGCTCTCCCCCCTGGTCGGCACCCGGGTGCGCCGGTTGCTCCACCTGGACCTGGTGCCGGGGCTCAAGCCGCTGTTGCTGACCGAGTTCGGGGTACCGTCCGAAATCGTGCCCACCGACCGGTTCACCAAGGTGCTCGCCGAGATCGCCGGGGTCTCCCCGGAGGTCACGGTGCCGGACGCGACGCCCGGCACCGCAGGTCCCGCGCTGCTCCTTGGCCAGTACCTGTCGGCGCTGGACATCCTCACCCCGCAAGAGGAAGAGGAACTGCACGTCCGGATGTTGCGCGGGGTGGTCAGGCTCGGGCACCGCGAGGTGGTCTTCAAGCCGCACCCGACCGCCCCGGCCCGCTGGTCGCACCTGCTCGAACAGGAGGCGAGCACCCTCGGCGCCGAGCTGACCGTGGTGGACTCGCCGGTGCTGGCCGAGGTGCTCTACCAGCGCACCCGCCCGGCCCTGGTCGTCGGCTGCTTCTCCACCGCGCTGATCACCGCGAGCGCCCTGTACGGCCTGCCCGTCGCCCGTACCGGCACCGATCTGCTGCTTGAGCGGCTGACCCCGTACCAGAACAGCAACCGCATGCCGGTGACCATCGTCGACGCGCTGCTGCCCGACCTGGAGGACCGTGCGGCGGTCCAGGCCTGGACGGCGCCGCCCGGAGACCGCGCCGGCAAGGAGCTGACCGGTCTGGTCACGGCCGTCGGCTTCGCCATGCAGGCGAAGATCTACCCGAACCTGCGGCCCGCGGCCGAGCGCTACCTGTCCGCCAAGCTCAACGCCCACACCTGGCGCTACTTCAAGCGCCGCCGGCTCACCGCGCTCGGCCTGCCCGGGGCGGTGCCGTCGCACCTGTCGTTCCTGCCGCGCAACCCGACGGTGCGCAAGGTGGCCCGCCGGGCCCGCGCCGTCCAGCGCCAGATCAAGAAAAGGGCAGCCTTCGGATGACGGTCCCGAGTACGGCACCGGGGCCGCTCCCCGATGCCGTGACCTCCACACCCCCGGCCGACGCGCCGGGGGTGCCCGACGCTCCGCCCGCGCTTGAGGGCAAGCCGCCCGGCCAGCGCCCGCCCTCCCGGCTGCGCGCGCTGGACGGGCTGCGGCTCGTGGCGGCGCTCATGGTCGCCTGCTACCACTACGGCGGGCGCGACGGCGAGATCGCCAAGGCCTGGGGCACCTCCCCGTCGAACCACTTCCCGACCATGTCGGAGTGGTTCGCGTACGGCTGCCTCGGCGTGCAGATCTTCTTCGTGATCAGCGGTTTCGTGATCTGCATGAGCGGCTGGGGCCGTCCGCTGAAGGACTTCTTCGCCTCCCGCGTCTCGCGTCTGTTCCCCGCCTACTGGGCGGCGATCATCCTGGTCACGCTGGTCTTCGCGCTGCCGGCGGTGGCGTTCGCGACCGTCTCGCCCAGTGACACGCTGGTCAACTTCACCATGTTGCAGCAGCCGCTGGGCGCCGATCGGGTGCTCGGCGTGTGCTGGACGCTCTGGGCCGAGCTGCGGTTCTACGCGCTGTTCGCGCTGTTCGTGGTGTTGCCCGGGGCGAGCCGGCACCGGGTGGTGCTGTTCTGCGCGGTGTGGACGCTGGCCGCCGCCATGGCGGACGCGGCCGACCAGCCGCTGCTCGACGTCGTGCTGATGCCGGAGTACGCGCCGTTCTTCATCGGTGGCATCGGCCTCTATCTGGTGCATCGTTTCGGCAGTGACGCACTGGCCTGGGGGATCGTCGGAGTCAGCTTCCTGATAGGACAGCGGTACGCGGTGGACGAGCTCTGGCACCCCCAGAACCCGGACTTCTTCTCGTACCGCCACACCTCGGTCATCATCGGCATCGTCGCGCTGGGCTACCTGGCCGTCGCGCTGGTCGCCCTGGGCAAGCTGAACTGGGCCAACTGGCGCTGGCTGACCGTCGCCGGCGCGCTGACCTACCCCTTCTACCTGGTCCACGAGCACCTGGGCTGGGTCGTGGTGGACACGCTGCACCAGGATCTGGACGTCCCGGCCCACGCGACGTTCGCCCTCACCATCGTGGCCATGCTGATACTGGCCTGGCTGCTGAACAAACTGGTCGAGAACCCACTGACCCCGGTCCTCAAGCGGTCCGTCACCGGCAAGCGAAAGCGGTAGCGGACGGCGGGGGCCGGGGCTGTCGTTTTCCCCGGTTGGCGACTCGCCTTCCCCGGTGAGCGACTCGCCCGCGGTGGGCGGCCCCGGCACACGGCGGGTGGTTCCCACTCGGTGAGTGGCTCCGCGGTGGGTGGCTCCGCGCGGTAGGCAGGGCCCGTACGGGCTGCGGCAGACGAAGCCGATGAACGGCCCGGGACGCATCATGCGTCCCGGGCCGTTTCTGTGTCGGGGCGCTTGTGGGGTGGACGTGCGGGTGGGCGTACGGGGTGGAGTGGCGGGCGTTGGGGTGGTCCTGCGGCGGGGTGGGTGGGCCGACGGCCGGCTAGGGCCGGGCGGCGGGGGGCTTGGCCGTCAATTCCAGCCCAGCAAGTAGGTGACTCCGGTGTCCGAGGTTTCGGTGATTTTGACCGGGCGGGCCCCGGTGCGCAGTGGCTGGCGGTAGACCTCGACCTTGCCGGCCCGTTCCGTGAGAAAGGCGATCTGCTTCTTGTCGGGTGACGGGATCGCGCCGTAGGCCGGTGCGCCGGCGCCGGTCGGCAGGGGCTCGACGTCTCGTACGATCTCCAGGTCGGCGGTGAATCTCACCCGTAAGATGCCCGCTTTTTCCTTTCCGGCGCCGGAGCAGATCAGATCGCGGTTGCTGAGCCAGAATTCCGGTGCGCAGTCGGGCACTTCCGCACTGCCGCGGGGAATCTTCGGGCCCTCGCCGCCATAGTCCGCGCTCCGGCTCAGCGGAGTTCCCACGGTGTGTTTGGCGCCGTGTTCGCGGAGTTGGAGCTGGTTCCAAATGGGGTTGTGCTCAGCGATGTACCCGCCCGTGGGATGCAGGGCCGACTCGTCCATGTCGGAGTCCTTGTCACGCCAGGCGACGCCCCCGCCGAAGGACACCTCGCTCAGCGGCCCGCCGTCGGCGTCGACGGCCGGGCCGCGGTCCCTGGCGTCCTGGGCGGGGCCGAGCGGAGGCCGGCTCCGCAGCCGGCCCCGACCGTCGACGTACCAGAGGTCGCCGTCGTGGAAGACCGGATAGCTGTCCCGCGGCGGGCCGGGCAGGTGCTGGTCGTCGGCGCCCGGGCCGACGGGAAGCCCGGTGCGCACGTCGAAGGCGACCGCCTGTCGGCCGGTGTTCGCCGGGCCGGCCATCCGCCCGGCCATCAGGCTGTAGTCCTCGTTGAACATCTGCCGGAGCGCCGACGACGAGGGGTAGCCGTCGCCGCCGTCGTGGCAGGCGTAGGAGCCGCCCGGGTTCGCGTCCGCGGGCATGTCGCCCGAAGCGGAGGTGACCAGGCTGCCGTCGCGGACGGAGACCGCGCTGAGGGAAATACCGGTTCTGGCGGCGCAATTGAGGAGAAGAACGGTATCCGGGACCCGAAAGTCTTCCGGTTTCCCCTGGGTCTGTGGCTTTTGCTGCTCGGGGCCGGCCGCCGGGGAATTCGATGAGCTGTCGCAGCCCACTTGGCAGGAGAGTGCGACGAGGGCGAGAAGAGCGGTGCAGAGGGAGGGAGTTCGTCGTCGGAGAATGAGCCCCATGGGTTCTCCTAGCGTCGCCGACCGGGCGTTGCCGTACCTCGGGTGTCGTACCTCGGATTCGTACGAGAGAGCGCCACTGTAGCCGCCCTAACCCCGGTCAACCAGGCGGCAGTTGGCCGCTGGGCTGACGCCGGGTACGCCGAATCCTTTCCGCTGGGGTGCGGCCCTATTCGGCAATGCGATCCGCGCGGTACACCGATGTCGCGCTACGGACACCTTCCCCGCACGTTCCTTTCCCTCCGTCCCCATTTCGTACGATCCGGCGCCGGGTTCGCACGTTCTGCTACCGGATTCGCGCGATCCGACGCCCGGTTCGCGTGATCGGTGCCGGGTTCGCGTGATCGGTGCCGGGTTCGCATGATCCGGTGCCGGGTGCCGTCCCGTATCGCCGTATTCTCCGCGAGGGCGGCGGGTCAGACGGAGGGGTGGGGCCCGCGGCCGATTCGGGCGTGCCAGTCGTGTTCGAGGATGGCGTACTGCACGATGTCGTGCCAGGTGCCGTTCGCGTACCCGTGGTGCCGCAGCAGGCCCTCCCGGGTCATGCCGACCGTCGCCGCGATGCGCTGGCCTGTCGTGTTGGTCGGCAGGAAACCCGCCCACATGCGGTGCAGGCCGAGCCGGCCGAACCCCAACAGGCCCAGCAGGTAGCCGACGTCCATGCCGTGGCCGATGCTGGCCTGGTCGGCGCGGAAGGCCACCCCGACCTCGGCGCTGCGGTGCCCGGTGCGGACCAGCGGGTCCGGCGTCGACCGGTCGAGCACCAGCTTGGCCGTGCCGATCAACTCGCCCGTGTCGACCCTGCTGATGCCGAGCCGGTAGTGGGTGCGGGGGCGTTGCCGGGAGGTGGCGACGGCGTGCTCGATGAGCGCCACCGCGTCGAAGCGTTGCAGGGGGCGCGTTCCGAAGGCGTGGCTGGTCCCGGGGTCGCCGAAGACGGCGAGCACCGCGTTCACGTCGGTCGGGTGCAGTTCGCGCAGCCGGAACCTGTTGCCCTCGACCAGGACCGCGCGCGGTCCTCGGGGTGGCGGCTCGCTCGGGGCGCGCGGCGCGCGATGGGTGCCCGCCTGTTCGGGTACGGGCAGCGGGCGTACGCCGTCGGGGACGGCGGCGTGTTCCGGGTCGGCGGCGCGCGCCGGCGGCACGATGCCTGCGGCGCCGGCGCCTGGGAGGTGGGACGCGCCCCATGCGGCGCCCGTCGCCGGCGTACCGGGGGTGTCGATGCTGGGGGTGCCTGTGCTGGGGGCAGTGGCGCCGGAGGTGGCGGGGGCGGCGGTGCCGGAGGTGCCCGCGGTGGGGGTGCTCGGGGTGGGGGTGCCCGCGGTGGGGGTGTTCGTGCTCGCTGCTCCCGTGCTCGGGGTGGGGGCGCCCGCGCCCGGGGCTCCCGCGGTCGTGCCCGGGGCTCCCGCGGTCGGGTCGCTGGGGCCTGGGGCAGGCGCGCTGATGCCCGGGGCGGGCTGGTCGTCGGGGCGGTGCTCGCGTGGTCGGTCCTGGCTTTGGCCCGAGCTCTGTCCCCACACCTGGCCGTGGGCGTGGCCCTCCGCCCGGCCGCTGCCGTCATCCGCGGCGCGGGCGTGCTCGGGGTCGTGCTCGGGGTGGGGGTGGGGGTCGCGGGACTTGGCGAGGTCGCGGCCGGGGCTCGGGGCCCGGCCCTGGTCGCGGTCCTGGCCGTGGTCCTGGCCGTGGTCGTGCTCGGGGCGCTGGTCGCGGTGTGCGTCGCGGTCGGAGCGCTGGCCGTGGCTCTGGTCAGGGCCGTGGTCGCGGCGCTGGTGGCGGTGCGCGTCCCGGCTCCGGTCGCGGCCCTGGTCCGCGCCGTGCGCGCGTTCCTCTCGTTCACTCATCGCCGGCCTCCCGCACGGCGCCCGGCCGCGGCCCAGCGGCTGCGGGTCGCCCTCGGCCGGCCGGGCGGCCCGTACGCGAGGGAGGTCCGGCCGGGGCCGGGTCGGCGCGTACGCCGGATGGGGTGGGGGGTTCCGCGGTGGGGTGCGGGGCATTCGGGGGTGGGGTGCGGTGGCGTGGTCGGTCGGTGCCCGGGGGCGCCGCGGCGCGTGCCGCGCGGCGCCGGGGGCGGCATCGGCCGTGGCGCCGCCGGTCGCGCGGCGGGCACGGGCCCCTGCTCCCGTACGTCCCGCTCGTGTGCCTGCATCCGGCGAGCGTGGCGCAGCGCCGGTGGGTGCACCAAGGTCCGTCACTCGGCCGCGCGCAAAGCCCACTCGTCCGACTGAGAGTCGGCCGTCGCGGCGCATCCAGGGTTGACCGGTTCCTCCCTGCATCGACCGCCTCGTACCGAACCGTCCCGGCGGCCCGGGGCCGGCCTCGGCCCCGGCCCCGGCCCCCGTCACAGGATCAGCGAGAGAAGCAGAACCAGGCCGCCCGCCACGACCGAGATG
Source organism: Streptomyces sp. 796.1 (assembly GCF_047525675.1). NCBI lineage: Bacteria > Bacillati > Actinomycetota > Actinomycetes > Kitasatosporales > Streptomycetaceae > Streptomyces > Streptomyces sp. 796.1. Next base: position 50,777 of record NZ_JBLIWA010000027.1, read on the forward strand.
ATCGTCTCCATCAGCGACCAGGTCTTGATCGTCTGGCCGACGTCCATGCCGAAGTACTCCTTGACCATCCAGAAGCCGGCGTCGTTGACGTGGCTGAAGAACAGCGAGCCGGCACCGACGGCGAGCACCAGGAGGGCCTGGTGGGTGGTGGACATGTCCGCGGCCAGCGGGGCGACGAGGCCGGCCGCGGAGATGGTGGCCACCGTGGCGGAGCCGGTGGCCAGCCGGATGCCGACGGCGATCAGCCAGGCGAGCAGCAGCGGCGAAACGTTCCAGTCATCGGAGAAGTCCAGGATCATCTGGCCGACGCCGATGTCGATCAGGGTCTGTTTGAAGCCGCCGCCGGCACCGACGATGAGCAGGATGCCGGCGATGGGCACCAGCGAGGACTCCACCGTGGACGCCAGCCGCTCCTTGCCGAAGCCCGCCGCCCGACCGAGCGTGAACATGGCCACCAGCACGGCGGCGAGCAGCGCGATCAGCGGCGAGCCGATGACGTCGGTGACCCGCTGCACGTGCTGCTGCGGGTCGTCGACCACGATGTCCACCAGCGCCTTGGCCAGCATCAGGACGACCGGGAGCAGCACCGTGGCGACGGTGGCGGCGAAGCTGGGGCGGCGTTCGAGGGCCTCGGAAGGGCGCTGCGGAATCAGCCCCTCCGGCGGTTCGACGTCCACCCAGCGCGCGGCGTAACGGGCGAACAGCGGGCCGGCGACGACGGCGGTCGGGACGCCGACGAGGACGCCGAGGGCGAGCGTGACGCCGAGGTTGGCGTCGATCGCGTCGATGGCGGCGAGCGGTCCCGGGTGCGGCGGCACCAGGCCGTGCATGACGGAGAGGCCGGCGAGGGCCGGGATGCCGATGCGCATCAGGGCGTGGTTGCCGCGCTTGGCGACCAGCAGCACCACCGGGATCAGCAGCACGATGCCGACCTCGAAGAAGAGCGGCAGCCCGATGATGCCGGCGATCAGGACCATCGCCCAGGGCATGGTGCGCTGGTTCGCGCGGGCCAGGATGGTGTCGACGATCTGGTCCGCGCCGCCGGAGTCGGCGAGCAGCTTGCCCAGGACGGCGCCGAGCGCGATGAGGACGCCCACCCCGCCGACCGTGGCGCCGAGCCCCGTCGTGAAGCTGGCGATGGTCTTGTCCAGCGGCGCCGCCGCGACCGCCCCGAGCACCAGCGAACCGATGGTCAGGGAGAGGAAGGCGTGCAGCTTGAACTTGGTGATCAGCAGGACGATGACGGCGATGCCGACCAGGACGGCGCTACCGAGCTGTGCGTGACCTGCCGAGGTGATGGGTTCGGCGGCGTCCGCTGCCAGCATCTCGACGCTGAGAGTGCTCACGGGGCGGTTCCTTACGTGTACGGGGTGGGGCGCCGCTAGGCGGAGCGGTCCGGGGCCGGCGGATCGAGGCGGGCGAGTCCTTCGATCGCGCGTTGCGTGATCACCGCGGGGGCGGGCGTGACGTCGACGGCGACGCCCCGTTCGTCGGCCTGGAGCGGTTCGAGGTCGGCGAACTGCGAATCGAGCAGCGTGCCGGGCATGAAGTGGTCCTTGCGGGCGCGCAGCCGCTCGGCGATCAGCGCGCGGTCGCCGGTGAGGTGGAGGAAGACGATGCCGGGCGCGGCGGCGCGCAGCCGGTCGCGGTAGCTGCGCTTGAGCGCCGAGCAGCTCACGACGCCGCCCTGCCCCTGCTGGCCGTGGGCCCAGGCGCCGATGGCGTCCAGCCAGGGCGCCCGGTCGGCGTCGTCGAGCGGGGTGCCGGCCGACATCTTGGCGATGTTCCGGGCCGGGTGGAAGGCGTCGGCTTCGGCGTACGGGACGTCGAGCAGCGCGGCCAGCGACTCGCCGATGGTGGACTTGCCCGTTCCGGACACGCCCATGACGACCACGACGTGGGCAGTTTGCATGGACAACCTCGCTGTCTTCATCGACCTCGACGACGCCCCACACCTTCACCTATGGGTACGACGTATTCAAGTGACTGTGACCTAAAAGTCATACTTAATTGCCAGTGTGAGCGCCCCGTACGCTGAGCCCCATGGGAATCGAGGGGCAGGGGCTGCACGCCCGCGTCTTGGCGTCGCTCGGACCGGCGATCACCGCGGGTGAGTACCCGCCGGGGACGGTGTTGCGCACGGACGAGCTCGAACGGCGCTTCGCGGTGTCCCGCACCGTGATCCGCGAGGCGGTGCGGGTGCTGGAGTCCATGGACCTGGTGGCGTCCCGGCGCCGGGTCGGCGTCACGGTCCGCCCCCGTCACGAATGGAACGTCTTCGCCCCACAGGTGATCCGCTGGCGGCTGGCCGGCAGCGACCGGCCGCGGCAGCTCCGCTCCCTGACGGTGCTGCGCTCGGCCGTCGAACCGGTCGCGGCCGGACTCGCCGCGACCCTGGCCACCCCCGAGCAGTGCGCCGAACTCACCGAGCACGCGCTGGGCATGGTGGCCACCTCACGCGGCCAGCAGCTCGCTGCGTATCTGGTGCATGACATGGCCTTTCACCGCACGGTGCTGAACGCGTCGGGCAACGAGATGTTCGCCCGGCTCGGCGACGTGGTCGCCGAGGTGCTGGCCGGACGGACCGAGCACCACATCATGTTCCCCGACCCCGACCCGGCTGCGGTCACCTTGCACGTACGCGTCGCCGAGGCGGTCCGCGAACGGGACGCGGCCCGCGCCGAGGCACTGACCCGGGAGATCACGGCGGGCGCGATGGCCGAACTTGATGTGCTTGACGTGCCGGAGGCACTCGACGCGCCTGCCGTTCCCGGCGTGCCTGACGTGCCTGACGGTCCCGATGCGTCTGACGGTCCTCGTGCGTCTGATGTGCTGGACGTGTCCGCGCCGTAGGGCGGGGTGCGCGGCGGGCGGATCGCGCTTGCGGTAGGCGCGCGGCGGATACGCCGGCGCGCTGCGCCCCACAGACCACGGCGGGCGCCCCCGTGAGCATCCGGGGCGCCCGTCCGGTGCGGCTACAACCGGTCCGACTACAACCAGTCCAGCGGCGTCACCTCGGGGACCCAGGCCAGTACGTCGCACCAGTCGGTGAGCCGGCCGCCGGTCAGGTGGTAGTCGGCGTCGCGGGCGGCCTCGTAGAACGGGCCGATGAGGCGCACGGTGGCCGGGGCGTCGAACCAGCCGTGCACCGCCACCGGTTGCGGCGCGTGCAGGTCCAGCAGGTACGCGTCGGGGCGGGCGGTGCTGAGGACCGCATCGGCGAGGGCGGGTGACGGCGGGGCAACCGCGTGGATAGCCCGGCCGTGGCCGAACATCAGGCCCACCGAGGCGTAGCCGGCGCCGAAGTGCCGGCGCAGCGCGCCGCCCTCGCTCCAGCGGGTGGCGGGCGAGGCCGGCGCCGGCGGAAAGGAGGCGGTGAGCGGCGCACCGACCGCGGTGTGGCCGAGCCCGCTCCAGAAGATGACCTTTTGGCCGGTGTGGTGGTGCCACCAGATGGCGTTCTCGGCCATGAGCGGAAGGGTCCCGTCCGGACCACCGACGGCGTCCGCGTCGGTGGTGGCGGTGGTGCTGGTGCTGGTGGCGGTGGTGGCGGCCCGGTTGGAACCGGTCGGTTCGCCTGTGACCCGCTCTGCGCCGGCCCGCTCGGCCCCGGTCTGTTCGGCCCTGGCTGGTCCGGGGCCAGTTGGCCCGCCTCCGGTCAGTCCTTCGCGCCCGTGGTATGCGTAGAAGCCCTCGATCACGCGTGCCTGGCGCAGCGCGAGCGCCTGCTCGGGGCCGGCGGGCAGGCTCGCCACCCGCTCCCTGGCACGTCGCGCCCGCGCGTACACGGGGCGTTGGTCCGGCAGGTCGGCGTACCAGCGGACGTGTTCGGCGACCGGCCCTGAAGGGCGCAACCCGGCGTACAGGTCGCGGAGTTCGGCCAGGTGCTCGGGAGCGGTGGCGGCGACGTGGTCGAGCACCGCGTCGTAGGTGTGCGCCTGCACGGCCCCGTAGTCCAGGCCCACGATGCGCACCGGGTCGTCGGGGTGACGTTGGTTGTGGGCGCGTATCCAGAGCAGTACGGCCAGGAACTCGGCGCTGCGGTGCGGGGCCCAGGCGTCGGCGAGCAGATCGCGCGGGTCGACGGGGCCCGGGGCTGTGCGGCCGGGGACGGGGGCGCCGGTGACGTACGCGTCGTACTGCTGGCCCTTCGACCAGTCCTCGTCCAGGGCCAGCGAACGGAAGCCGAGCTCGGTCACCAGGTGCCGGATCAGTTGGTGGGCCAGCGTGGTCAGTTCTGCGGCCCCGCGGGTGGCGGCGCCGATGCCGACGACCTGTGCCGAACCGACGGCGGCGGTCAACGGCGCGAGGTAGTGCAGGGGGGCGCGGGCGCCGAGGTCGGGGAGCGGATGGGCATGGCTGGCGATCCAGTGCCGTACGGCAGCAGCGGCCGAACCGCCGTCGTCGACGTCCGCCGCCCGGACCGCGCGCCCGCCCCGGGGCTGGGGTTGCGGCCCGGGCACCGTGGCCGGGGCGGGCCGCGGGCCGGCCGCAAGTCCGGCTCTCGGGCCTGCGGCGGGGCCGGCGGCCTGGCCTGCGGCGGCCGGTGCGGGGCCGGGCGCGGGCTCGGACGGATCGGTGGGCGCGTGCATGGCGTGCTCCTCGGTAGCGGCGGCGGGCCGAGCCGACCGACGGGGCCGCCCGCGCCGCGGACGAGCCCGCCGCGCCCCGACCCAGACGTCCGGTCCTGCGGTGGAACGACGTGCGTACGCCCCCAGCCTCCGGCCTCAACCTCGGTCCAGGTCAAGGGGGCCTCGGTGGCGGGACGCACCGCGGGACGAGGCCAGTCGGGGGCCGGCGGGGCCAGTCGGGGGGCCGGGCGAAGCGTCGGCGTGGGCCGTGCACCGGCACGCGGCCTGCGTCTGCGCAGGTGACGGGCCGATGCGCCGGCGGGGGCGGCCGGGCCGGTGGGTGAGTGGGGGCCCACCGGCTGCCGCGGGCCGCCACATGCCACGGGTCCGCACGGCGGGCCGCCGACGATCGCACGGTGATCGGTCCCGGTCATCTGGTGGCCATCCCTGACTGGTCGGCTACGACGCCCGTGGTGGCAGCGGGCGACGGCGGGCAACAGGCAACGAAACGACGAGCCGCTCCCCGCCCGAGGCTGGCCCGCCCCGCGCCCGTACGCACGCGTCCGTGCGGCCCGCCGCCGCAAACCCCTAGTCGATGCCGAAGAACGGAAGGCATGGCTCCAGGCCGCTGATGGTGATCGGCAGGTCCCGCGGCGGGCGCCAGTCGGTGTGGGAGAGGCGGAGGCGTTGCAGCGTCGCCGGGCGGCCCCGGGAGACGACGCGCTGCACGCCGTCCGGCTGGTAGCCGAGCTTGTGGGAGACCCGGTAGGAGTCGGCGTTGTCGGTGAACGCGGCGGACACCGCCTCGCGGGCGCCGAGCGCGGTGAAGGCGAAGTGCAGCACGGCGGCGCGCATTTCGGTGCCCACGCCCCGACCCTGGTGGCGCAGCCCGAGCCAGGAACCGGTGCTCACGGTGCGCAGCACGCCGAAGTCCCGCGCCGACAACTCCTGCACGCCCAGCGGCCGGCCCGCCTCGAACACGGTCAGCCCCAGGCTCCAGTCCGCGGGGTCCCACTCGCCCCGGCTCCGCCAGTGGTACTGGACCACCGAACGCGCCCGCTCGGCCGCGGGGACGTCGGTCCACTCCACCGTGAACGGCATCCGGTCCGGGGCGTGCACGCCGTCGGCCGCGAGGTCGGCCAGCGCGGCCAGGTCCGTTTCGTCAGGAAGCCTCAGTTCCAGGCGCGGCGTCGTGATCCGCAGCCCGACCAGTGGCCAGTGCGAGGTCAACATGGCTCATTGTGGTCCCGCCGCACGACCGCAGGCACCCGGATTTTCCCGGCCCGCCCGGGCTCGTACGGCCCCCGCCCACCCCGCGAAGACGCGCCAAGGTACGGGCAAGGAGGTTCGGTGCCGCACGACCACGGGCATAGGTGGAAGGGGAAAATCACCGTGCTGTGATCGCTGTGCTGTGACCGCCGTGATGTGGGGGGCAAGAGATGCGCCGGATATCCGGACCCGTGCTGCGGGGTGCGCTCGCCGCGCTCGCCGCAGCGGCCGTGACCACGGCCGCAACGGGGTGCGAGCCGGAGACCATACGGGCCGACGGCACGCGGAGCCCGTCCGCCGCCGAGCACCGCGAGTCGCCCTCGCCGCACAAGCACCGCGAACACCGCACCCCGAAGCGCACCCACACGCCCGAGCCGGCGCGCACCACCCCCCGTACGCACCGCCCCAGCCCGCCACCCCGCACCCACCGCCCCACGCCACCCGCGCACCGCACCTGGCCCACGCGTCCCGCCAAGCCGGCGCAGCCACCGGTGCTCGCGGCCGGCGCCAGCGGCGCGAAGGTACGGGAACTCCAGGCCCGACTGCGCCAGTTGGGTCACTTCCAGCTCCAGCCGACCGGCTACTACGGGACGGTGACCAGCCGCGCGGTCGCCGCGTTCCAGCGTGGTCACGCCCGGCCGGTGACCGGCACCCTGGACACCAAGTCCTGGTCCAAACTGCGTGACTTGACGGACGAGCCGAGCCGGGCCGCGATGTACCCGCCGACGACCCGCCCGGTGGCCAAGCCGGACGCGCGCTGCATGACCGGCCGGACGCTGTGCATCAGCAAGTCGAGCCGGACGCTGTCGTGGATGATCAACGGCAAGGTGATCGCGTCCATGGACGTCCGTTTCGGCTCGCAGTACACGCCGACGCGCGAGGGCACGTTCAAGGTCGATTTCAAGAGCCGTGACCACGTCTCGACGATCTACGACTCCCCGATGCCGTACGCGATGTTCTTCAGCGGCGGCCAGGCCGTGCACTACTCGTCGGACTTCGCCGCCCGCGGCTACAACGGTGCCTCCCACGGCTGCGTCAACGTCCGCGACAAGAAGAAGATCGCGGCCGTCTTCGACCAGGTCAAGGCGGGCGACAAGGTCGTCGTCTACCGCTAGCCGCCGGCGCGGAGCGCCCGCCGGCCACCACGGCTCGGGAACCGCTGCTGCTCGCGATCCGCCTACCCCGACCCGCGCCAGGCCCTCATCAACGAGCTCCGGCACGGAGAGGGAGCGGGCGTGGGCGCGCACTCGGGCGCGTAACGCGGTGCGCACGGAGGCGCGTACGCGGGCGCCAACAACGCGACCGGCAGCGGCCCGGTCCCACCGCCGGCACGGACCTATCGCCACCGCCGACGCTGGCCCACCGCCACCGGCGCAGCCCCGTCGGCCGCCGCCGTACGCGGCACGGGGACGGGCACACGCCGCCAGCATCCGAGACGAGGTGACGGGGCTGGCGAGGCCGCAGCCGTGCAGCGTCGTGCGTGTCACATCGCGCCCTGTCCCGCGGCGCGGGAATCGCGAAGGGAAGAGGGGGCGCGGGCAGGGCCGGGGGAACGTGCCCCACCCGCGCCGAGTGCGCGTAGCCGCAGGTACGGGGGGAACCCCGGCTTGCGCGCGGCCGATGACCAGTCGGCCCGCTCCGTACAGCGCCGTGAAGCGAGAAAACGTCACACCTCATCGGTTCTGAGCGACGCACATCACCTTACGGTGAACATTTTGCCGCTTTATGTCCGGGTTCTCGGGGGCGCTAGCCGGCCCGCGCGCCCCGCCGGCGCTCCGATTCCTGCATGAACATTCAGTGGCCCGTGGCGGGAATCGGTGTGCCGCTCGGGGCGGCGGAGGGCGTTACGGGGGTGGATTCCGAGGGAGAGGGGCCGCCCGTGGCGGGGGGCCCCTCTCCCTCACCGGCCCCGCCGGGACGGCCGCCATGGCCGCCGGCGTCACCGTCGTGGTCACCGCCGCCCGGCTCGGCACCTCCGTGGTCACCGCCACCACCGCCGCCCCCGCCTCCGCCTCCGCCGTTGGCGCCTCCACTGAGGCCACCGCTGACCCCACCCGCGCCCGGTTGGGAGTCGGTGCCTTCGGCGATGAGATCGGCGCAGAACTTGCGTACGGCACCGGCTCCGCCGGCCGATCGTTCCAGGGTGAGCAGGGTCTCCTGGTCGAGCCCGGCGTCATGGCCGTTCTTCTGCGCGACGTAGTCCCGGCACACCGCGATCGCCCACCGCTTCCTGGTGGGGTCGGGCTTCCACCGCGGCGGCTGGTGGCCGGGGCGGCCACCGGGCCGGGTCACGGGCGGGCGCTGGCCGTCCGCCCAACCGTCCGCCCAGCCGCCGGTCGGGCTGGCGTCGCCCTCCCGGCTCGGTTCGTCGCCGGGGTGGGACGAGGCCGAATCGGCGGGCTCGGGCTCGGCACGGCGCGTGGTGGCCGAGGGGTTCGGGCCGCCGGTCGACGTGCTACCCGCGTCACCACCGCTGACCTTCGGTTGGGGCAGGGCGCCCTGCGGCGTCTCGGCGGCCGTCATGCTGGGGGCCGGCGCGGGCCGCATACCGCCCCGAAAGGGGGTCGCCAGCACGCCGGTGCCGGCCGCGACGGCCACGCTGCCGAGGGCGCAGCCGACCAGGGCCGCGGCGAGCCCGGCGCGCAGCGGCCGGCGTACCGACAACGTTCTCCCGCGGGTGGGCTTGCCCTTGCGGCCGGGCCCGGTGTCCGCACGGTTCGGCCCGGCGGTCGCCGGGGACCCGGGGGCACGTCTGCCGCGAGCCGTGGTGAGGGGCGTACGGGGTTGCCCGACCCCGCCACGCGCACCCGCTTCGGCGCCGGTGGCCGCGGGTTCACGCGCCGGCGCGTCCGCCCCGTCGGCGGTGGCCGCCCGGCCGGTCCCGGACGTACGGCTGGTTCCGGGTGGAGGGCTGACCCCGTCGTGGGCACTGTGCGCGCCCTGGCCACGCAGCGGATCGGCGTCCCGCCCGGCGCGCCGGGCATCGCGTGCGCCCGCGGTCGAGCCGGCAGGCGATGCGGGTCCTGGCGCACCGGTACGCGCCGAAATCTCGGACGTCACGGCGCCGTCGCGGGCCGGCGACAGGCGACCGGGGGCGGCGTCGGAGGCCACGGCGCCGAGCGGGCCGGTCAGAGACGCGGCAGGGGCCGCGCGGGCCGCACGGAAGGCGGCGACCGCCGCCTCCTCACCCGGAAGCGGGTCGTCCGCACCGGCGGGACGGGCGAGCGGCCCGATGGCGTCCTCCGCCACGGCCGCGAGCACGGCCGCCAACCGCTGCTCCGTCACCACCCGGCCCGCTTCCGACCCGGCGGAACCGTCACCGCCGCCGGCGCCACCCACCGCGCCGGGGCCGGACGGGACACGCGCCCCGCGGCGCCGGCCGCCGCCAAGGGCCGCAGCACCGGAAGCACTCCGAACGGCAGGGGCGTCAAACGCACCGGGGGCATGCGGGCGCGCGGCGCCGGGGGCTTGATCATCCTCCGCTCGCCCGGCGCTCTTGGCCGAGTCCGCTGCCTCACCCACGGCCCGTACACCCGCGTCGGACGAGGTCTCCGGGCCCGCGTTGACGATTCGTTCCGCCACGCTCCGCACCAGGTCAGCAGGGGTATGATCAGGTTCGGAAGGGTCGGGTTGCGCGGGGTTGAACGCGCTGTGACCCTGCACCGGAGTGCCGCTGAGCAACCGCTCTGCGGCGTCGTCATCCAGCCAGCCGTACTGGTGCTTGTCGGCCATCACATGTCCCTCTGCGTCCGCGGGCACGAATCCGTCACACTCGCGGACGTCGCCGCTCCGCTGCGCCCCAGACGCTGCGTCGCGACCGCTTCCCCCGCCGCGTCCGCTCCCACCTCGGCCGGCATCCCCTCCCTGCCCGTCAGCGCCGGCGCCCCCGGTCGTACGGCGGATGGCGCCCCCCGGCGCGGCAGCGGGGCCGGCTCCCGCGCCCGCATGGTCCCCCCGTGGGCCGCCGTCGCCCGGAGCGTCGCCGGGCCGCCGCCCCGGGGGGCCTTCGGAGTCGGCGGGCGGCCCCTCGATGAGGTCGGCCAGCCGTCGCAGCCCGCGGTGTGCGGAGGTCCGTACGGCGCCGGGGCGCTTGCCCAGCACTCCGGCCGCGCTCTTCGCATCGAGCCCCACGACCACCCGCAGCACCACGGCTTCGGCTTGGTCGCGGGGCAACTGGGCGATCAGTGCGAGGGTGTGCCCGGTGCCCAGCGACTCCAGGGCCTCGCGCGCGGTGTCGGCATCGGCCGGCCGGTCGGCGAGTTCGGTCTCGTCGCCGCCTATCGCCGGGCGCCGCCCGCGCATCCTGATGTGGTCGAGCGCCCGATTGCGGGCGATGCGCGCCGCCCAGCCCCGGAACCGGTCGGCGTCGCCGTTGAACCTGCCGAGGTCCCGGGCGATCTGCAACCAGGACTCGGAAGTGACGTCCTCCGCATCCGATTCGCCGACCAGTGTCCGTACATATCCGAGCAACCGTGGGTGCACGGATCGGTAGACGGTCCGGAAGGCGGCCTCGTTCCCTTCCTGCGCCGCGCGGACCGCGGCGGTCAACTCCCCGTCGTCCCCCTGCACGCCCTCATCCTGCTCCACTTGGAGAATCCGCTGCTCAGCGGCGCCGTACGTGGTCGTCGTCCGGGCCGCCCTTCAGGCTCAGTACCCGGTGGGACCCGAGCCGTACGGGTTCTGTTGCTGTCCCGGCGCCTGGTACCCGGGCCCGGGAGGCGTACCGGGGCCGGCGCCGTACTGCTGTCCACCGTACTGCGGACCGCCGTAGGGGGCGGCGCCCCCGTAGGGCTGGCCCTGCGCCCCGTACGGAGCGGTGCCGGGCGCACCGAACGGCGGGGTGCCGCCCTGCGGACCGAGCGCGGCGCGTCCTTCCTGCATGCGGGTGATCTGGCGGACGAGGATGATCGCCAGAATCGCGCAGGCGATGAGCACCAGGGTGGAGACGACGCTCATGGCGAGGCCGGTGTGCATGTCGTCCAGCAGGTCATTGGCCTCCGCCAGGCTGGTGACGCCGTTGTCCATGTCGTCGTACGCCTGGTCGTACATGATCTGGCCCCACGTGCCCACGATGCCGCCCGCAAGGAACGTCACCCACCAGGCGTTGAGCAGGCCGCGGGGGGCGGCGTGCGGGCCCTGCGGGGAACTCGCCCGCCAGATGTCGTTGGCGATCTGCTTCGGGAACCACAGGTTCACCACCGGCGTGAACCAGGCGCCGGCCGCCCAGCCGGGGCTGAACCGGTGCTGCCCCGGCGCGAAGGTCTCAGCATTGAGCCGCAACCGCCGGAACCAGACGGCCCACACGACGATGACCGGAACCACGGCCACCAGGTTGAGGAACGACATGGCCACCGCGAAGTCGTCGGCGTCCTCCGCCTTCCCGTACGAGACGGACTTGCCGTCCTTGATGTCCCCCACGACGCCCAACTGGTTGATCTCGGCGATCAGCACGAGCGCCAACGTGACCAGCATGACCGGGAACAACACCGTCAGCGTGGTGGACAGGCCCCGGCGCAGGTCGACCGGGACGGGCATCCCCATGCCGGGGACCGCTGGGGACGGGTAGCCGATCGGAGGCGCGCTCGGCAGCGGCTGTTGCTGCTGGTAGGCGCCACAGGCGGCGCAGCGCCCGTCGACTCCCACAGCGGTGGCGCGGCAATTCCCGCACGGATACATGTCAGGCCCCCTGGGTCGCGGCCGGTGGTCCACGCCGCGAAGAGATATGCAAAAGACGCGCCTGTCGGCGCGGACCTGCACGTTACGGGCATCCGCTAGGCCGCGTCCAGACCGGTTTCGAGCGCCGGTGTGACGCATTCGAGGCGCACGGCGCTGAAGGGGATACGGGCTCGTACGCGGGCCCGTCTCGTACGGCGGTCGGGGCCTCTCCTGTGGGGGGTGGCGGCCCCGGCCGTCTTGAGTGAGCCCCACCTCCGGGTGGGGCTTCTCTTTTCCCCACCACCTCTCTGAACAGCCCCTGACCAGGCATTTTGCCGAACGCGGCCGGTACGCGCCGAGCGTGGAGTGGCTGTGTGGTGGCTGTGCGATGGCTAGGGGCGGGGCCTTCGGCGGACATGTGACCTAGATGTGACCAAGGGGGGCGGGGGGCGGGTGTCCATTTGCTGAGACAGGGGGCTCCCCCTCCCCCTCCCCCGGCGTATGCCGCAGCCCGCCCGCGCCCCCAAGCACCTCGTTTCGTTCGCCAGAAGTTCTTCCAGCCGCCGGAGGAGTGGCACGGCATCGGTACCGGGATGTCGGCGCCGATCATGCCGGCGCCACCCTCGCGCCGGCAGCGGCGGGCCGACCCCGCCTCGGTCGCGCGCCGCGTACGACCTTGCGGGGAGAGTGGAGGGACGTCAGCAGCGCGACGCCAGGTTGCCGACCGCGAGGAGCCGCCCCGAAGTAGTGCCGGAGGGCAGCCGGGCGTAGCACGTCGACAGCGGACCCAGGGCGAACGGTGCGCCCCACACCAATACGACGCCGAGCAGGGGCACCAGCGACCAGCGGGCCAGAACCCCGAAGTAGGCCACCAGACGCCAACTCGCCCGGTTCCTGGCGAGCGTCACCGCCGAGGCGAGCAGCGGGCCGGGCAGGGCGGGTCGGCGGCTGAGACGGTACGACCACTTCACAGATGCTCGCCCAGCGCTGGCGGTCGGCGGCGCCGAGCAGGTGCAGTGCCCGGTCCGCGAGGATCACCAGCGGTATGCCCGTCCAGTCCGACCGGCACCAGGCCGGCGGAGTCTTGACGCTAGCGAGGGAGGCCCCCCTGCGCGGGCGCCGCAGTCGGGCTGGCCGGTGTGGCGACCTGTGTGCGCGGCGCCGGGGGTTGTGGTGGTGGCTAGATGACGATGACTCGGCGCCCGCGGGTGTGGCCGGCCTGGCTGTCGATGTGGGCCGTGGCGGCGTCTGCCAATGCGTACTCCTTCTCTATGGGGATGTGGAGCCTGCCGAGGGTGATCAGGCGGACGGCTTCGGCGAGGGCGTCGGGCACGCTGCCTGCGGCGCCGGAGAAGCGGACGCCCAGGGTCGGGGCGTCGAGGTCGGCTATGGAGGTCACCTTCCGGGGGTCTCCGGTCAGCTCGACGAGTTCGCGGATCACGCCGGAGCCGGACAGGTCGAGCGCGGCATCGACCGGGCCGATCGCCCGCACCCGCTCCACCCAGCCGGGGCCGTACGTCGTGGCGCGGGCGCCCAGGTCGCGCAGATAGTCCTGGTTGGCGGCGCCGCCCGTGCCGATCACTGCGATGCCGCGGTCCCTGGCTATCTGGAGCACCGCCGAGCCCACTCCCCCGGAGGCGCCGCTGACCAGCAGTGTCTGCCCTGGCTCCACGCCGACCTCGCGGATGATGCGCAGCGCGGTCTCCACCACCGACGGATAGCCGGCGGCTTCCTGGAACGAGAGGCCCGCGGGCATCGGGGCCCAGGCGGACAGCACCGCGAACTCCGCATAGGTGTCGATGCCCTCGCCGAAGACGCGGTCGCCGAGCTCCACGCCTTCGACACCCGCGCCGAGCTCGTCGACGACTCCGGCCGCGTCGAGACCGAGGCCGGCGGGCAGGGCGATCGGGTGGGCCTGCAACTTCTGGCCTTCGCGGATTCTCCAGTCGACGGGGTTCACGCCGGCCGCGCGCACCGCGATGCGCACCTGGCCGGGGCCTGGGTGGGGCTCGTCGGCCGTCACGAGGCGTAGCACTTCGGGGCCGCCGAACTCGGCGAAGTTGATTTTCTTCATGTGACGTAGCGTAACGCTAGCGGTTATGGTTTTGCAACGGGTTTGGAGTTGGATTTGTTAGCATGACGTCATGACCATGCCGACTGGCCGCCGGGAGCGTAAGAAGGCCGCCACCCGCCAGAAGATCGCCGATGCCGCCCTGTGGCTCTTCCTGGAGCGGGGGTACGACGAGGTGGGCATCCGGGACGTCGCTGCCGAGGCGGACGTGGCCGTGACCACGCTCTTCTCCCACTTCGCCTCCAAGGAGGCGCTGGTCTTCGAGCAGGACTGGCAGTTCAAGGACCGCCTCACCCGGGCGGTCACCGAGCGGGACGCGGACGCGCCGCTGCTGCCGGCGCTGCGCCAGGAGATCCATGCGTTGGTCGCGCACTGCACGGCGGACGGTGCCGCGCCGATCTGGAACATGATCGCGGGCTCGGCCGCGCTGCGGGAGTACGAGGAGTCGATGCGGCTGCGCCATGCGGAAGCGCTGGCCGCGGCCATCGACGCCGACCCCCGCCTGCCGCTGACCGCCACGGCCGGGCGCTCGATCGCCCGCTTCGTCGTGGACGCCTACTCCGTGGCCCGCGAGGCGGACGACCCGCCGGCCGCGGTGGACGAGGTCTTCCGGATGATCGAGGCAGCCTGGGAGGTCGCCTGCTCGACGGGTCCGGAGCGGGGAGCGGCAGAGCAGACTGCCGGATAAGGCCGAGAAGACCAGCAAGCCAGCGAGAACGCCAGCAGGCAGGCCGGCGCCGCCGATCCGACGGCCGGCCGCCCTACCGACACGCGCCCACCCCGCACCCCACCCAACCCCGCCCGCCCCCTCGAATCGAGCAGCGCGAGCCCCGGTCGTCAGCGTCCCGAGCCCGCAGGTTGCGCCGTGACCTGGTCGCCCAGTGCGGCGAACTCCTTCCACGGCCGTGTCGGTGGGCGCGGGTCCCACACCCGCTGGGACAGGGCGCGCAGCGGTCCGCGGATGCCGCGGGCGATCTGTTCCGGGGTCTGTGCGTCGGCGATGTCGCACCAGATGCCGAAGCGACCGCCCAGGATCCGGTCGGGACCGCCCAGTTCGGCGGGTACCGGCTCGGTGCCCCGCACCACCCGCGGCGACCACTGTTCGTAGATGCGCCGCCCGGTGGGGTAGGTGAAGTCGTTGGGTTGGCCGAGTACGTAATAGAGGTACTCGTCGTTCACGTTGATCAGCGGGCGGCCTTCGCGCAGGTACTCCTCCGGCTGTCTGGCCCCGATCTCCTTGCCCGTCCAGTACTCCACCTCGCGGTCCCGGTCGGCGTGGACGACGCCGCCGCGGAAGAGGCCGTCGTTCCACGACTTGACCCGGGCGCCGGCCTTGCGGGCCGCCGCCGCCCGGTCGTTGAGCCAGCCCGTCGCCAGGTCCTGCACCCGGGCGCCCTTGCCGTACTTGCGCACGGCCGCCGCGGCGAGGTCGGGGAAGGTGTCCTCCGGGTCGCGGACCGTCAGCGCCTGGTACTCGTCGCCGCCCAGGTGCCAGTACGGGCCGCCGCCGCTGTGGGTCGCGAACAGCGGCGCGAACTCCCGCAGCAGGTCGTCCAGGATGCGCGCGGCACCCGGGGCGGAGATGTCGATGGTGCCGCGCGGGGCCTGCCCGTCCACGCCGCGCAGTTGCAGCGAGGGGTGGGCGCGGATGACCGTGCCCAGGTGGCCGGGCGAGTCGATCTCCGGGATGACCGCGACGTGCAGTTGCTCGGCGAGCCGTACGATCCGGCGGACCTGTTCCTTGGTCAGGTGCTGCCGGGAGACGACCTCCGGGTGTGAGCTGCTCTCGATCCGGAAGCCCTGGTCGTCCGTGAAGTGCAGGCCGACCTGGTTGAGCTTGAGGTCCGCCGCCTCGCGCACCCGGTCCTCGATCCAGCGGGCCGGGAAGTGCTTGCGCGCCGTGTCGATCATGAGCCCGCGTTGGGCCCGGTCCGGGCGGTCGCGTACGACGCCGGCGGGGAGTTCGCCGCCGCCCGAGCGCAGCGCCTGGCGGACGGTGCGGGTGCCGTAGAAGACGCCGGCCTGGCCGCTGCCGGTGATCAGGGCCTGCCCGTCGCGGACGGTGAGCACGTAGGACTCGCGGGCGATCTGGTCGGCCGCGGCGCGGGCGGCGGGTGCGGGGGCGGCGGCCGGTCCGCCGCCCGAGGCCGTCGGCCCGTCGGACGGTGCGGGCTTCGCCGGGCGCAGGGCCAGGGCGATGTCGCCGCGGCGGGGCGGGCCGGCCGCGACGGTGAGGCCGAGTTCGTCGGCGAGCCGGCGCGCCTCGTCGCCGAGCGGCCCCCGCGGGTCGGCCACCACCCGGGAGCCGGGGCCCGGCCGCCAGCCGGGCCCGCCTTCCGGTTCGTACGCGCGCACGGCCGGGATCACCCGCGGCGCGGGCGGTGGCGCGGCCGAGCCGAGTGGGCGGGGCGAGCGGTCGTCCAGGGGGGTCGGCCCGGCGGACGCGGAGCTCGGTCCGGTACGCCGGGCCGGAGCGGAGTCGTCGCCGTCCGGCCATCCCACGATGAGCAGGGTGATGGCCATGGCCGCCACGACGACCACGGCGGCTGCGGCGATGACCGTGGTCTTCGACACGGAGCGAGGCATCCTCATGGGGGCAAACTTCCCATTGAGGGACGAAATACCAGACGAAGCGGAGGTAATGCGTCCATCACTCGCAGAAAAACTCTCTCCTTCGAGTGAAATTGATGTCGCATGGGGTTCATTTCGGGGAGGTGTCGCTACCGTGACCTCCGCCTCCCCCCTGAGCCTTCGTCACGCGTCTCGTTCCGACTCCGTCCGACTCCGTCCGAGTTCATTCGCTCCCGCCGGCCACCGCTCGCCTCCGCCCGTCTCCGCGCTCACGCGTTCGACCCGGCGCACCCGCACCCGCTCCTTCCGCCACAACCCGATCGACCGCTCCTCGTCCGACCCCTCTTGACCTCGTCCCGCGCGCGGCGCCCCGCCCGTCGCGCGATTCCGCATCTCTCCTTCCGCGTCAATTTCCCTCACCGTTCCCTACATGTAGCCGGCTCGTCACACAGCGCAGGCACCACGCCGTGCGGTGTGGCCCGGCGTCCGATCCGCCGCTCCGAAACTCCGATTGCCGCCTTCTTCTCCGGGCTCGTTCATCCCGAGGAGGCCACCGTGCCCAATCCGACTCCGCACGTGCTGCCCGACGCGTCCACCGCGCCCGCGCCCGCGCGTACCGCCACGCCCGACGCACCGGCCACGGCGGTCACCCCGCCGGCCCTCTGCGCCTTCGACCGCCTCAACACCGCAGCGGACGGGGCCGCCGAGGCCGCCCTGCTCGCCTGTTGCGGCAGCCGTCGCTGGGCCCGCCGGATCGTCACCCACCGGCCCTACCCGACCCTGGAAGCGCTGCTCGCCGAGGCCGACGAGGCCAGCCACGCCCTGACGCCCCGCGACCTCACCGAAGCGCTCGCCGACGAATCCGCCCTGCAACACGCCCTGTGCGGCGCCCGCAGCCCGGGCCCGCCCGTCGCCCACACCGCGCTGCGCGCCGCGCACGCCGCCTACGAGAGCAAGTTCGGCCACGTCTTCGTGTACTGCCTACAGAACGTCCCGGAAGAAGAGGTGGTCGGCCACGTGCTGGCCGCGATCCGGGCCCGGCTCGGCCATGCGGAGGAGGCCGAACGGGAGGTCGCAGCCGAGGAACTGCGCCGCATCGCCCGTGGACGCCTGGCCCACCTCGCCTCCACCACCCCACACAGCCCCTGACACACACCGCGCGCACCACACCGCACACCGCAGATACGCCCCACCCGCACCAAGCATCGCCAAGCCCGCCCCACAGCACCCACACCAGCTCGCCCCCGACCAGCCCGCAGCCCGCACCCGCTGCCCGGCCCCGGACCTGACGCGTACCACCCCCGCCGCGCCAGGTCCGCCACCGGGCCGCCCGCTCCGGCCCGTACGCGCGAGGACACCGGCCCGTACGAGCGGGTGCCCCGAGAAGCGCGGAGTGTCGCCCCGTACGAGGGGAGGTGCGGACACGCCGCGCGGGGCCGGGGCGGGCGCGTGAGGGTGCGGCGCCCCTAGGCCGTACGTGGCTGTTTGATCACACCTCTGGACCCCGACGTGGGGAACCGACAACACGTCGCTACGATGGCCAGGGCCGGTGGACCGTACCCGGCCGGGCCCGACCGACAGTGAAGCCGGTGGCCCCAGTCCCCGCTCCCGGAGGGTTTTCCGTGCCGGCTGGAACGCTGTACCGCGGCCGGGAAGGCATGTGGTCGTGGGTGGCTCATCGAGTCACCGGCGTGACCATTTTCTTCTTCCTGCTCGTCCATGTCCTGGACACCGCGCTCGTCCGCGTCTCTCCCGAGGCGTACGACGACACGATCGCGATCTACAAGAATCCCGTAGTGAACCTGATGGAGTACGGCCTCGCCGCCGCCGTGCTCTTCCACGCGCTGAACGGCCTGCGGGTCATCGCCGTGGACTTCTGGTCGAAGGGTCCGCGGTACCAGAAGCAGATGCTCTGGGCCTCGGTGGGTATCTGGGTCGTCCTGATGGCCGGCGCCTTCTACCCGATCATGGAGCACACCCTGCGCGACCTCTTCGGGAGCTGATGATGGCGACTGACACCACCCCCGCGGTCAACGACACGGTCACGGCGTACGACGTCGACCACCCGGCCCCGGTCATCGAGCCGCCCCGGGCGCGCACGGCCAAGACCCCCAAGGCCAGCCGCACCAACTTCGAGCTGTACGGCTGGCTGTTCATGCGGCTGTCCGGCATCCTGCTCACCGTCCTGGTCATCGGTCACCTGCTGATCCAGCTCGTGATCGACGGCGGCGTCTCGCGCCTCGGCTTCGCCTTCGTCGCCGGCCGCTGGGCCTCGCCGTTCTGGCAGGCGTGGGACCTGGTGATGCTGTGGCTGGCGATGCTGCACGGCGCCAACGGGCTGCGCACGATCATCAACGACTACGCGGAGCGCGACCAGACCCGTTTCTGGCTGAAGACGGTGCTCTACTGCGCCACCGTGTGGACCATCCTGCTGGGCACGCTGGTGATCTTCACCTTCGACCCGAACATCCGCTAGAGCCCGGGGCTGACGCATACCGATGAAGATCCACAAGTACGACACCGTCATCGTCGGCGCCGGTGGCGCCGGGATGCGCGCGGCCATCGAGTCGACCAAGCGCAGCCGGACCGCCGTTCTGACGAAGCTCTACCCGACCCGCTCCCACACCGGCGCGGCGCAGGGCGGCATGGCCGCCGCCCTGGCCAACGTCGAGGAGGACAACTGGGAGTGGCACACCTTCGACACGATCAAGGGCGGCGACTACCTGGTCGACCAGGACGCCGCGGAGATCCTGGCGAAGGAGGCCATCGACTCGGTCCTAGACCTGGAGAAGATGGGCCTGCCGTTCAACCGGACCCCGGACGGCACCATCGACCAGCGCCGGTTCGGCGGTCACTCCCGCAACCACGGTGAGGCCCCGGTCCGCCGGTCCTGCTACGCGGCCGACCGCACCGGCCACATGATCCTCCAGACGCTGTACCAGAACTGCGTCAAGGAGGGCGTGGAGTTCTTCAACGAGTTCTACGTGCTCGACCAGCTCATCACCGAGGTCGACGGCGTCAAGAAGTCGGCCGGCGTGGTCGCGTACGAGCTGGCCACCGGCGAGATCCACGTCTTCCAGGCGAAGGCCGTCATCTACGCCTCCGGCGGCTGCGGCAAGTTCTTCAAGGTGACCTCCAACGCGCACACCCTCACCGGTGACGGCCAGGCCGCCGTCTACCGGCGCGGGCTGCCGCTTGAGGACATGGAGTTCTTCCAGTTCCACCCGACGGGCATCTGGCGGATGGGCATCCTGCTCACCGAGGGTGCGCGCGGTGAGGGCGGCATCCTGCGCAACAAGGACGGCGAGCGCTTCATGGAGAAGTACGCGCCCGTCATGAAGGACCTCGCCTCGCGTGACGTCGTCTCCCGCTCGATCTACACCGAGATCCGCGAGGGTCGCGGCTGTGGCCCCGAGGGCGACCACGTCTACCTGGACCTGACGCACCTGCCGCCGGAGCAGCTCGACGCCAAGCTGCCGGACATCACCGAGTTCGCGCGGACCTACCTGGGCATCGAGCCGTACACGGACCCGATCCCGATCCAGCCGACCGCGCACTACGCGATGGGCGGCATCCCGACCAACGTCGAGGGCGAGGTGCTGGCCGACAACGACACCGTCGTGCCCGGCCTGTACGCCGCCGGCGAGGTCGCCTGCGTGTCGGTGCACGGCGCCAACCGGCTCGGCACCAACTCGCTCCTGGACATCAACGTGTTCGGCCGCCGGGCGGGCATCGCCGCCGCCGAGTACGCCGCCAAGGCCGACTTCGTCGAGCTGCCCGATGACCCGGCGTCGCTGGTCGTCGAGCAGGTCGAGCAGTTGCGGGAGTCCACCGGCAACGAGCGGGTCGCCGACCTGCGCAAGGCGCTCCAGGAGACGATGGACGCCAACGTCATGGTCTTCCGCACCGAGCAGACGATCAAGACGGCGGTCGAGGAGATCGGCGCGCTGCGCGAGCGGTACCGGAACGTTTCCGTGCAGGACAAGGGCAAGCGGTTCAACACCGACCTCCTGGAGGCCATCGAGCTGGGCAACCTGCTCGACCTGGCCGAGGTGATGGCCGTCTCCGCGCTGGCCCGCAAGGAGTCGCGCGGCGGTCACTACCGCGAGGACTACCCGAACCGCGACGACGTCAATTTCATGCGGCACACCATGGCGTACCGCGAGGTGGGCGCAGACGGCAGCGAGTCGATCCGGCTCGACTACAAGCCGGTCGTGCAGACCCGCTACGAGCCGATGGAGCGTAAGTACTGATGAGCAGCGCGACCCTGGAGAAGACGGCACTGGCGGACGCCGAGTCCGCCGCCGCGCACCTGATCACGGTCACGTTCCGAATCCGCCGGTTCAACCCGGAGGTCTCGGACCAGGCGGTCTGGGAAGACTTCCAGATCGAGATGGACCCCAAGGAGCGCGTCCTGGACGCCCTCCACAAGATCAAGTGGGAGTTGGACGGGACGCTCACGTTCCGCCGCTCGTGCGCGCACGGCATCTGTGGTTCGGACGCCATGCGGATCAACGGCCGCAACCGGCTGGCGTGCAAGACGCTGATCAAGGACATCAACCCGCACAAGCCGATCTCGGTGGAGCCCATCAAGGGCATGACGGTCCTGAAGGACCTCGTGGTCGACATGGAGCCGTTCTTCCAGGCGTACCGGGACGTGATGCCCTTCCTGATCACCACGGGCAACGAGCCGACGCGCGAGCGCCGGCAGTCCTCGGCCGACCGCGAGCGGTTCGACGACACCACCAAGTGCATCCTGTGCGCCGCGTGCACGTCCTCGTGCCCGGTGTTCTGGAACGACGGCCAGTACTTCGGGCCGGCGGCGATCGTGGGCGCGCACCGCTTCATCTTCGACTCGCGTGACGAGGGTGGCGAGCAGCGCCTGGAGATCCTCAACGACCGGGACGGCGTGTGGCGCTGCCGTACGACGTTCAACTGCACCGAGGCGTGCCCGCGTGGCATCGAGATCACCAAGGCGATCCAGGAGGTCAAGCGGGCGCTGATCACGCGCCGCTTCTGACCTGTGCCGACGGCGGCTGATCGGTCGTCGCCCACACGTACCAAAGCCCCGTCCCGGCCGCGCTGGCCGGGGCGGGGCTTTGGTGTGGGCTGCGTTTGGGTGGGGCCGGTCGTTGCCTGTGTGTACGCGCGCGTGCGCGCGTGGCTGCGGGGCTCCCCCGGCCGGAGCGTGCGCGGTGTGGTCCGTTGCGCCGGCTACCGGGCGGTGTGCTCGACCTGGCCGGTGTGCTCCGGGACCGCGGGGCCCGTGAGGTCGGAGACGGCCGCGTAGTCGGTCAGGGCGGCGCGGCGGCGCTGGAGTTCGGCTATCTCTCCGTCGAGCTTGGAGAGTTGACCGCTGACGATCTCGGTGAAGTGGGAGCAGTCCCGGACGCCGGGGCCCGCGGTCTGCGTGCAGGGCAGCACCGTCCGGATGGTCTCCGTGTTGAGCCCGGTGGCCAGCAGTTCGCGTACGCGCTGGACGGTCTGCACGGCCTCCGGCGCGTACCGCCGGTAGTCGTTGGCGTCCCGCTCGGAGCGCAGCAGCCCCTGCTCCTCGTAGTAGCGCAGCAGTCTGGTGCTGACGCCGGTACGCCGCGCCAGTTCGCCGATCCGCATCACAGCCGTCCGTCCTTCCGCCTGGGCTTGACCTTCACACCCATGTCAAAGGGCAACCTACTGCTCATGGCAGAGATTCCCGCGGCCGGTGCCGCGCAGTTCACCACGTCCACCCCGTCCGCTCCGTCCGCCACCGCGCTGTCCGCGGGTGGGCCGGCCGCCGGAGGTGCGGCGCCCGGCGGCGCGGCGTTCGGGCCGCTCGCCACCCGGGTCATCGGCTCGGGCCCCGGGCTGCTGCTCGCGCACGGCGCCGGTGGCAGCATCGACGGCAACTACGTGCCGATCTTCCCAGCGCTGGCGGCGGGCCACACCGTCGTCGCGCCCGACTACCCGGGCTCCGGCGCGACCCCCCGCGCCACCGGGCCGCTCACCCTCGACGGGCTGGCCGATGCGCTGGTCGCGGAGGCGGTGGGGGCGGGCGTGGAGACGTTCACGCTGGTCGGCTACTCGCTGGGCTCCGCCGTCGCGGTACGGGCCGCCGTCCGGCACCCGGCGCGGGTGCGCGGGCTGGTCCTGACGGCCGGTCTGGCCCGGGCCAACAACCGGGCGCGCACCTCGCTCGAACTGTGGCAGGAGTTGCTCGCCCAGGACGACCTGCGGACCTTCGCCAGGTTCACCTCGGTGTCCGCGTTCTCGCAGACCGCGTACGAGGAGTTCGACGAGGCGCAGCGCCGGGCGCTCGTGGACGACATCGCGGCCTCGGTGCCGGCCGGGACGTCGGAGCAGGCGGCGCTCGCGCTGGCCGCGGACACCACCGCCGACCTGCCCCGCCTCACCGTGCCCACGCTGGTCATCGCCACCACCGAGGACCTGCTCGTCGCGCCCGCCCACTCCCGGGTGCTGGCCGACGCCATTCCGGGCGCGGAGTACGCGGAGTTGGCCACCGGGCACATGCCGATGGTCGAGCGGCCGGCGGAGTGGGCCGCGCTGATCACGGACTTCCTGGGCCGGCACGGGCTGTGAGGCGGGGCGGCAGCGGATGCCGGAGCCGGGTGGGCGGCGGTGACACGGGGCGCTGGTGGCGGTGACGCCGGGCGCTATCGGTACGGCGCCAATTCGGCCGGCTCCGGCCACTCCGGCCGCGCCGGCCACTCCGGCCGCGCCGCCGTCAGATGCGGCCCAGTTCCCACAGCCGCCACATGCCGTTGCCTTCGGACAGGAATTGCGTGCCGGCTATCGAGTCCTTGCTGACCACGATGTCCTTGCCCTGCCACAGCGGCAGGATCGGAATGTCGCGGGCCACGATGTTCTGGATCTCGCGGAAGTCCCATACGCCCCGGTCACGTTGCGGGGTGTTCTGGGTTTCGCGAATCAGGGTCTCCACCCGCTCGTTGCGGTATCCGTTGTGCAGCGTGGACTGCGCGCCGATGAGCGGACTGACGAAGGTCTCGGCGTCCAGGAAGTCCGGATACCAAATGACCCCGTACGCGTCGTAGTCGCCCTTGTTGAAGCCGCTCTGGAATTCGTCCCACGGGTACTGCTTGAACGTCACCTTGAACAGCCCGGTGGCCTCAAGTTGGGCCTTGAGCTCCTCGCCCTCGGCCTTGGCCGCGGAACCCGGTGCATAGGCCATGCTGAAGTCCACGGGCGTGTTGACGCCGGCGTTCTGGAGGAGTGTGCGGGCCCGTTCCGCACTGGGTTCGGGATAGGCGTCGTAGAAGGCGGTGTTGTGGCTCGTGACGCCCTTGGGGATGAGCGAGTAGAGCGGTTCGACGGTGCGGCTGTGCGCCTTGCGGGCGAGTTCCCCGCGGTCGACGGCCGCGGCAATGGCGCGCCGAATGGCGGGGTTGCGCAGCGGCGAGTCCTTGCGGAGGTTAAACACCAGGTTCCCGGTGGTGGCGCCCGGGTTCTCCATCACCTTCACGGAGGAATCGCCGGCGGAAAGCGAACGCACATAAGCGGGCGGCAACTGCCGGGCCGCGACGTCGACATCGCGCTTCTTCCAGGCGTCCCGCAACTGTTCCGCGTCCTTGAAGTAGCGGACCGTGATGGGCTTTCCTGATTGCTTGATGGCGCCCTTGTACTTGCCGTTGGGGCGGAGTTCCGCAACCTTCTCGTGCTCGTACTTCTTGAGTACGTACGGGCCCGAACCCGACACCTCGTCGCCGGTGCGCAGCTTGGTCGGGCTGTACTCCTTGCTGTCGACGATGGAGCCGGCCCCGGTGGCAATCTTGTACGGGAAGGTGGCGTCCGGCGAGCTCAGGTGGAAGACCACCGTGTCCTCGCCCTTGGTCTCCACCGACTTGAGGCTGGTGAGCAGGGGCATCGGGCCGCGCGGGTCGCGGATGGTGGCGAGCCGGTCGAAGGAGAACTTGACGTCCCGTGCGGTGATGTCGCGCCCGCTGGCGAAGCGCAGGCCGGGGCGGAGCTCACAGACGTACGTCAGGAGTTCGTCGGTGGTGAAGGCGCACTGTTTGGCGGCGTCCGGAACCGGCTTGGGGCTCTCGGACTTGAAGGTCAGCAGCGACTGGAAGACGTTGCCGTACAGGCCCCAGGAGCCCGCGTCATACGCGCCGGCCGGGTCGAGCGTGTCCACCGGGTCGGCGGTGCCCACCGTGATGGGATCGTCGCCGTCCCCCGACGACGTCAGAACGCCGCAACCGCTGGCGCCCCCCGCGGTCACCACGACCCCGAGCACCCACCCCAGGGCAAGACATCGCTTGCCGACCCTTCGCATCCCCGCGCCCCCTCCGGCACCTCACGTCACAGGGACGAAATCACGGGCACCCGTGGTAACCCTGCTCCCTGTTCAACAATGCGCATCACCCAATCACACGCCCGACGTGTGCGCTAGCAACCTCCAATTGTCGTTGCAGATTTGACCACTTTACGGCCGCGTACGCCCCCGGGATCCGCTTGGAGTAAGCGGCGCACAACCGGAAAGGGGCTTGCACCGCCGCTTCTCCTGGCCGCGGGCAGGGCGATTTGAGACAGCCGCGCCACAACGCCCGCCCGCGACCCACTAGTTGAAAGCGACCACACCACAAGCCGAAAGCGGGCAAGTCGGTCAGCACTGCCCGGAAAGCGTCGGGCCTTTGGTTACCGCGTGGAATGGCGCGCATACGGATATGGCGTGCCGTGGATATGGCGCAGACCAATGCGCGCGCTTCCGGGGCCGCCCCGGGATATGGGTCAGGCGTTTAGCGAGGCGAGTTCGACGACGGTGATGTCGGGCGGCGCGCCCACCCGCACCGGCGGGCCCCACGCCCCGGCGCCGCGAGAGACGTAGAGCTGCGTGTCGCCGTAGCGCTCCAGCCCGGCGACGGTCGGATTGGCCAGCTCCGCCAGGTAGTTGCCGGGCCAGAGCTGGCCGCCGTGGGTGTGCCCGGAGAGCTGGAGGTCGACGCCGTGCTTGACGGCGTCGTGGATGACCACGGGCTGGTGGGCGAGGAGTACGGCGGTCCGGGCGCGGTCCCGGCCGGCGAGGGCGCGCGCGAAGTCCGGGCCCTTCCCCTCGTCCTCGCCCGCGACGTCGTTGACCCCGGCGAGGTCGAACCCGGGCAGTTCGGTGCGCTCGTTCTCCAGCGGACGCAGCCCGAGTTCGCGCACGTGGTCCACCCAGGCGTCCGCGCCGGAGAAGTACTCGTGGTTGCCGGTGACGAAGAAGGAGCCGTCACGCGCCTGGAGGTGCCGCAACGGTTCTGCGGCGGGCCCCAGGTCGGCCACGCTGCCGTCCACCAGGTCGCCCACGACGGCCACCAGGTCCGGGTTGGTCCGGTTGATGGTCTCGACCACGCGTTGCGTGTGCGACCGGCCCAGGATCGGGCCCAGGTGGATGTCGCTGACGACGGCGATCCGGTATCCGTGGGCCTGCCGGGACAGCTTGGCGAGCGGCACGGTGACCCGCTTGACCCGCGGGCCGCGGAAGACGCCGTAGGCGCCGTACCCCACCGTCGCGGCGGCCACGGCCCCCGCGCCCACGGCCACGGTCCGGGCGACGAACAGCCGCCGCGAGGTCTGGGCGGCGTGGTCGTCGGGGGTGGGGGTTTTGGGGGTGGCCGTGGTGGCGGGGCCCGGCGCGTCAGTGGTGGCCGTGGTGGCGGGGTCCGGCGCGTCAGTGGTGGCCGTGGTGGGTCCGCTGGTGGTTTCGGCCGGGCCGTGGGTCGCGGGAGTCGCCGGAGCGGGGTCCGGGGCGGCGGTGGGCGGCGGCGTGCTCGTGGCGGCTGCGGTCGTGCTCGTGGCGGCTGCGGTGGTGGGCGGCGTGCTCGTGGTGGCCGAGGTGCCGCTGCCGGCGGGGTCGGCGGGGGTGCCGATGGCGGCGGGGGTGTCGGCGGGGCTCCGGGGCTCGCTGGGAGTCGGGGTGTCCGTGATCGCCGGGGGGCTCGTGACAGCCGGGGGGCCGGTCGCGCTCACGGTGTCGCTGGTGGCCGGTGTGGCGGTCAGGTGTGGCGCGGCGTGGCGGGCGCGCCGTTCCAGGAGGCGGAGCAGCAGCGGCCGGACGGCCTCGCCGACGAGCAGGGCCAGCACCAGGTACAGCAGCACCGCCAGCCACAGGTAGCCGGGCCAGGCCAGCACCTGCTGCACGGTGAACGGCGCTCCGGCCCGCCCGCTGACCAGCGCGCCGACGCTGAACAGCGGCAGCACGACCACCGCCCAGGTCCCGACGCGCCGCGGCCATCCCCCCACCGCAGTGACATCGCGCACCATTCTGCGCCATACGTACCCGTGCACGACCACCAGTAATGCGATGATCAGCAGCGCAACCAGGACAAAGACCGCAATCATCCCCCGTACCTCCCGTTACGCCGAAGCGTCCTCGCGTCGAAGGGCACGCAGCCCACGGAACCCGAGCACTCCGATCCCCGTCCCCAAGAGAAACGAGGTCACGGCGAGTGCGAGATGGACCCAGAAGTACGCGGTCGGGTCGCCGGCGTCGTTGAAGGCAAGCCCGCTTGAGTCTTTCCAGAGGTTTTTCACAAAGGTGAACCAAATGCACCAGCTCCACGCCCCGAACGCGAGCAGGAACCAGGACACGGGGCGGCTGAGCTTCATGGCTTCCAGTATGCGGAACGACTCGACGGCTCCCCGAGCAGGGTCGCCCTCGCCCGAACCGACGCCGGCGCCGGCCCCGGAGAGGGCTACCGATACGTTCACCCCTGTGCCGATGTCTCTCCGTACCTCTCCGCTCACCGCGCGCACCGTACGCGCCTCCGACTCCTCCCGCGCCGTACCGGACCCGCACACCACCCGTGCCGTGCGCCCGGCGCGCGCCGGAGGGCGCGGCAACGGGCTGCCGAGGCTCCCGCGCGGGCGCGGGCGCACCGCCGCGGTGGCCGCGCTGCTGCTGCCGGCCGTGCTCGTCGGCGTGGGCGCGCAGCCCGCGTTCGCCGCCGACGGCGACAGCGACGACGGACGGCCGAAGGAGCCCAGGCCGCCGGCCGCGATGTCCACCGTGGGCGGTGCGCAACTGGGCAAGCCGGGCACCCAGGTGCGGCTGAAGCCGGGCGCGCCGGCGCTGCCCAAGCAGCTCACCGCGCGGTCCTGGATCGTGTCGGACGCCGAGTCCGGCGAGGTGCTGGCCGCGCACAACGCGCACTGGCCGCTGCCGCCGGCCAGCACGCTGAAGATGCTGTTCGCGGACACCCTGCTGCCGAAGTTCGACAAGAACGACACGCACAAGGTGCAGCTCTCCGACCTCGCGGGCGTCGGCGAGGGCAGCAGCCTGGTCGGCGTGAAGGAGAAGTACACGTACTCCGTGCACGACCTGTGGCTGGGCGTCTTCCTGCGCTCGGGCAACGACGCCGTCCACGTACTGTCCGCGATGAACGGCGGCAGGCCGCAGACCGTGCGCGACATGCAGGCGCACGCCACCGAGCTGAACGCCCGTGACACGCATGTCGTCAGCCCGGACGGCTACGACGAGAAGGGGCAGGTCAGCAGCGCGTACGACCTGACGCTCTTCGCCCGCTCGGGGCTGCGCCGGGCGGACTTCCGGGAGTACGCATCCACCGTGCGGGCCAAGTTCCCCGGCGAGGTGAAACGGGACAAGAAGACGAAGAAGCCCAAGCGCGAGTACTTCGAGATCCAGAACACCAACCGGCTGCTCACCGGCGACGTGGACCTGGAGCCGTACCAGGGCATCGCGGGCGTCAAGAACGGTTCGACCACCAACGCCGGCGCCACGTTCACCGGCGTTGCCGAACGGGGCAACCGCGTCCTGCTCGTCACGGTCATGAACCCGAAGAAGGACGAGCCGCACGCGGTCTACAAGGAGACGGCGCGGCTCCTCGACTGGGGTTTCAAGGCCGCCGACGCCGTCGAACCGGTCGGCCGCCTGGTGGCGCCGGGCGCGACCGGCCTCGCCGACGACGCCAAGGCCAACGGTCAGGACGGTGCCGCCGGCGGCGGCAAGAACAGCCGCCAGCAGGCGCAGACCGCCGCGGTCGCGCACCCCGGAGAGGACTCGGGCGGCGGCGGCTGGACGGCGGCCGGCATCGCGGGCGGCTCCCTGCTGCTCCTCGGCGCGGCCGGCTACGGAGTACATCGCCGCTGGCCGCTCCCGGAGATGGTGCGCCGCCGACCTCGGGGGTGAGGCTGTTGGGCCCCGGGGCCGGGGGCCCGGCGCCTGGGGCCCGGGGTGGCCGGGGTGGCTGAGCGGGGGCGCGGGGGTGGTCGGGGTGGCTGGGCGTCAGTCCTCGGTTCGCCGGCCGGGCCTGGCCGGGGAGGCTGACGCGCCGGACGGTACGTCTGGGGGCACGGGCCGTGGCGGGTCCTGGGGTGACTCGGTTCGAGGGTCCGGCTGCGGTGTACCCCCAGCCGGGGCGCTCACCCCGTCCGCGCCCGGCTCGGGTACGGGTACCTCCTGGGCCTTGGAGGGGGTGGCCGTCCAGCCCGCGCAGTACAGGGACAGCTTGGCCGTCATGTTGATCCAGAGCAACAGCGCGATCGGCGTGCCGAACGCGCCGTACATGCTCTTCGCCGCCACCCCCTGGAGATAGCCGCTGAGCAGGTACTTGAGCAGTTCGAAGCCGAGCGCCCCGATCAGCGCCGCGACGACGACGGCACGGCGGGGCGGGGTGACGCCCGGGAGCCAGGTCAGGACGTAACACAGCAACAGGAAGTCGGCGGCGACCGCGGCGGCGAAGGCCGTCAGCCGGAGCAGCCAACTGCCCACGCCGCCCTCGGGGATGTCCAACTGTTGGGCGGCCCACCCCACCGCCGTGATCGCGAACGTCGAGACGGCCAGCGAACCGAGCGCCACCCCGCCGAGGCCCAGCAGGATGCCGCCGTCCTTGAGCTTGCGGAGCACCACGTTGTCGTGCTCGTCGTCCAGCTCCCACACGGCGCGCAGGCACTCGCGCAACGAGCCCACCCACCCGATGCCGGTGAACAACAGCGCGGCGCCCGCCAACACCCCGACCGTGGCGGCGTTCTCCACCAACCCGCTGAGGTCAAGCTGCCCCGAGATGCCCGGCACCTGGTCGGCCAACTTGCCCTCCAGTTCACGCATCTTGGCATCGCTGAGCACCGCGGCACCGATGGCCGCACCCACTGTGATCAGCGGGAAGATGGCCAGGAAACTGATGAAGGTGATCGCGGCGGCCAGCCTGGTCCAGTGCACCCGGTCCAGGGTTTCGTAAGTCCGCCATGCGTGGGTACGCATCAGCCGCGCCACGATCGGGCCGATCCACGGCACTCGGGTCAACCAATCCATGGACCTTTTCTACCCCTATTCACATATTTATTCCTATCTTGTTCGACTGGGCCGCTTGCCTGGTCCGCTTGCCTGGTCCGTTCGCCTGGTCCGTTCGCCTGGGCAGCTTCGCCTGGTCCGCGTGCAGGGGTGGAGGGGTGGGTGCGGGCGGCTTGCGGCGACGTGGGTGCGGGGCGGGCGGCTTACGGCAGTGGCAAGGGCGGGCGAGGGGACGACTTGGGGCGGGGCGGCTTGGGGTGAGGTGGAGGCGGGGCGGTCCGGCTTGGGTGGGGGTAGGCGGGGTGGGAGCAGGGGCGGGGGTGGATTTGTTCGGGGTGCCGCCGCCCAACCGCCCGGCCCACCCGCTGCGCGTCCGGCGTGCCGAGTCGCGCCTGACGCTCCGTGCCGCGTCTGCCCTCAGCCAGGGCGGCTATGCCTGTGTCGTGCCTCCTTCCGTCGGGGCCAACATGCTGAGCTCCGCAGGCAGTGGGCGGGCGTGCACGATGTGGAGTCGGGACACCGCCCTGGTGAGCACCACGTACAGCCGGTGGAGCCCCCGCGGTTCGGCCGCGACGATGTCCGCCGGCTCCACGGCGATCACGTGGTCGTACTCCAGGCCCTTGGCGATCGACGCGGGCAACAGCGTCACCCGCCCCTCCGCGTCCGCCGCGCTCCCGCTGCGGCTGGCGGCGCCGGCGCCGCCAGTGCCGGCACCCGCCTCCGCGCCGCCCCCGCTTCCAGCACCGCTCACCGAGTCGACACCAGCGCCACCGGTATCAGCGCCGAGCTCAGCCCTGGCACCGCCCCCGCCCCCACTCGCCACGCCGTCCGGTGTGGTCGTCGCGATGCCCGCTGCGCTCAGGGCACGGCGCACGGACGGCAGCGCGGCGTCAGCGGATATCACGCCGATCGAACCCGCCGTGGGCAACGCCCTCCGCACCGCCGCCACCACGCCAGCGGCTATCTCCGGCACCGGGCAGACCCGCAGTTCGCCGTCGGCGCGCAGCGAGCGGGCCGGGGGCACATCGGCCGCCAGGTGCGTCAGGAGTTCGTTGGCCGCCGCCACGATGGCCGCCGGCACCCGGAACCCGCTGGTGAGGGGCGCCACCGTGGCGTTCGGCTTGCCCAGGTGGGCCAAGTGCTCCGGCCAACTCCGGGCCGCCCAGGGGGTGGTGCCCTGGGCCAGGTCGCCGAGCACGGTGAGCGAGCCGAAGTCGCTGCGCCGGGCCAGTACGCGGCACTCCATCGGGGACAGGTCCTGTGCCTCGTCGACCACGACGTGGCCGTAGCCCTCCGGGCGTTCGATGAGGCCGGCCACCTCGTCGATCAGCACCAGGTCCGCGGTCGACCACTTGGCGCTCTTGACCGAACGCGGCGGCTTGGCCCAGCACAGGGCGGCCTGTTCCGCATCGGTGAGCAATCCGTCCGCGGCGGCCCGGACCACCTGCGGGTCGCCGAGCAGGTCCGCCACCACCTCCTCGGGGCGCACCGCGGGCCAGGCCGCGTCCAGGAACTCCTTGACCGCACGGGAGCGGCTCATCCGACGCACCCACTCCTGCGGCGGAGGCCCGGCGCGCCGCTCGACCTGCCGGCGGACCAACTCCATCGTGCGCGAGCGCACCCATTCGCGTCCCGTGGCGTAAGGCGGTGCCTGTTCCTGGACCTGGGTGACGACCTCGTGCAGCTCGTCGGCGCCGACCCGCCACCGGTAGGTGCCGTCCGGGATGGCCAGGGATTCGTCCGGCGGGCGTACGCGCTGGTGGAGGGCCCGGGCGAGGACCTGTGCCATCCGGGCGTCGTGTTTGACGGAGGCCGCCGCCACCCCGTCCTCGGCCCGCACCGGGAACCGGTCGACGAGGTCGCCGACCGTGCACTGCCGTACGTCGATCTCACCGAGGGCCGGTAGCACTTCGGCGATGTAGCGCAGGAACGTCCGGTTGGGGCCGACGACCAACAGGCCGCCGCGCTGGATGCGTTGGGGGTAGGTGTAGAGCAGGTACGCGGCACGGTGCAGCCCGACGGCCGTCTTGCCCGTCCCGGGAGCGCCCTGGACGCAGACCGAGTCGGTCAGGGGGCGGCGTACCAGTTCGTCCTGTTCGGGCTGGATGGTGGCCACGATGTCCCGCATCGGGCCCACCCGTGGCCGCTCGATCTCGGCGGCGACGATACGGCTCCCGGTAGCCGGGAGGCCGGCCCCACCCGACGTGGCATCCAGCGCCACGCCCGCCCCCGGGGCAGGCGCTGGTCCCGGCACTGGTCCCGATGCTGGCCCTGCCGCCGGCAACGGGTCCCGCCCCGCGCCGAGTCGTTCGTCCTCCAGGCCGGTGAGGTCGGCCGGCTCGCCCTTGCTCGCGGGGGCCCAGCCGAATCGGCGGCGCACCGCAACTCCCTGCGGGTCGCGGGGCGATGCCTGGTAGAAGACGCGGGAGACCGGTGCCCGCCAGTCGATGACCAGCGGGGTCGCGGTGGCGTCGGCGGCGACGTGCCGGCGCCCGACGTAGTACCGCTGGCCGCGGTGGTCGCCCGCCCCTGGGGTGCTGTCGAAATCGAGCCTGCCGAAGAACAGCGGCCCCTCCGGCTCCTCCGCCAACTGCCGGGCGTAGCTACGGAGGTAGCGGCCGAGCACTTCGGCGCTCGCCCCGTCGCCGGAGACGTCCTCGCCGAGCTTCACCTGCCGCCTCGCCGCCGCGACCATACGGGCCAACGTCGCCCGGCTCGCCTCGATGTGGGCTCGTTCCGCAGCGAGTTCACGAGCCAGTCCGTCAGCGTCGGAGGGCTGGGGCGGCCCGTCGGGCGCCCGTTGCCCCGCGGCGTGGGCCGCCCCGTCACCGGGGGCCGGCGCGCCGTCGGCAGCCGATCCGCCACCAGCGGGCAGGGCACCGCCGGATGGCGACCCGGGGCCGGGCGTGGCAGTGGCCAGGCCGTCGGATGGTAAGGACACGTCGGTACGCCTTTCGCGCGATGGTGGTGGGCAGTTGGCCGGTGGAGGAGGGGCGGAGGAGAGTGGCGCCGAGGGGGGCCGGTGGGCGAGAAGGGAGCGGGGAGCGCCGGGCCGCGAGCTGGAGTGGGGCGGGTGGGTGCGGGCACCTGGCGACCGCGGGCCCGCCCCGCCACCAAGCCCCGCCACCCCGCCCCCCCGAAGGCAGCGTCTGGCGCCCAGACGTGGCCCCGGGAGCCGGAGCCCCGCCCGCGCCACGAAGCCTCGCCACCCCGCGCTCCCCCGAAAGCAACGCCCGGCCCACGCGGAGTCCCCACCGCAACCGCACTCCGAAGCCGCAAGCCGGCAGACGGCAGACAGCAGACAGGAACAGCCGCCAGGGCCAGAAGCGCCAAGGGGCAGCCCCCGGCGAGGGCCCGGGAGGGGCCGGGGGCAGCAGCGGTCAGCGCCCAGAGGCCAGCGGCTGCCGAAGCGGTCGGGCTACCGGAGCCCGGGGCCGCACTAATGAGGTGCTGGGGAGCCGAGGATCGCGAAGGCGTGGTCGGCCGCTATGACGGCCGAGGGGTAGACGGCGTCGGCGCTCTCCCCGTCGGCTATCCGTCGCCAGTTGTCGAGCGCCAGGATGCGCTGGGCGGCCGTGACCTGACCGGCGGTGAGGCGGGCCGTCAGGGCCTCCAGGCGGGTCGGCTCACCGGGGCCGGGGAGCTCAGGATCGGTCGGGGGCGGGGTGGCGGCGTCGGCTGCCGCTGTCGCTTCGGTGCCGGAGGCCACCGCGTACAGCGTGCGGGCCAGGGCCTCTTCGGCTCGCGTCGTGTACTCGTACAACCGCGCCACCAGGGTGGGCGTGCCGTACAGCAGGCGGTGGTAGGCGAGGACCTCGGGGACGTCGCACAGGCCCGTGACCGGGTCGCGGGCGTCCAGGCCGGCGCGGAAGTGGGCGTGCAGGGCGGCTATCGGGGTCTGGCCGGGCGCGCGGCCTGCTACGACCCGGCTGGCTTCGCCCTCGTGGTCGGCGAAGCGGTACAGCGCCAGGTCTTCCTTGGTGGGGAAGTACCGGAAGAGGGTGGGCTTGGACACCAGGGCGGCGGCTGCCACCTCAGCGACCGAGACGCGGTCGAAGCCCTCCTTGAGGAAGAGGTCGATCGCGGCGTCGGAGATCGCCTGGTAGGTGCGCTGCTTCTTGCGCTGGCGAAGGCTCGTCTGACCGTCCATGGGGACAGCCTACCGAAAACGTGACCCGGTTAAAAGTGTTACAGCTGGCCTTTTTTTACTCGGTTACATTCAGGGGTTGGTCGCGCACCGGTTCACGGCGCGATGCCTGGCGCGGGAAGACCGGGCCCTGCCCCTGCCCTCCCGCGAGCCCGAAAGGGTACTCGCGCTCCAGCCGCCAGACCCCGTCAGCGCCCTGTTCGTAGAGGGCGAAGCCGGAGCTGGTCCACGTCGCCTCGTACTCCTTGAGCTCGGCGTACGCCCGGTCCATCGCCTCTTCGGAGATGCCGTGCGCGACGGTGACGTGTGGGTGGTACGGGAACTGCAACTCGCGGGCGCACGGCCCGGAGGCCGCGCGGACCCGCTCCTGGAGCGCCGTGCACTCCTCCGCACCCTGCACGATCTTCACGAAGACCACCGGCGACAGCGGCCGGAAGGTGTCCGTCCCGGACAGCCGCATCGTGAAGGAGCCCCAGCCGGTCGCGACCTCCGCGAGGTGCCGCTCGATCCCGGGCAGCGCCGCGGCGTCCACCTCGGTCGGCGGCAGCAGCGTGACGTGCGTGGGGATGCCGTGCGCGGCAGGGTCCCCGAAGCCGGCGCGCCGCTCCTGGAGGAAGCTGCCGTACGGCTCCGGGACCGCGATCGAAACGCCGATCGTTACGGTCCCCACTGCGTTCTCCCTTCCGGGCCACTGTCTGGTCGAGCTGTCCATCACACCGCGTGCCTTCATGTCCCTGCCAGGCCGGTCGAGCGCCCGTGTCAGTGTGCCGGCTCGTCGGGCGTCCCGGCTAGGTTCCGCTGATCCCGTGGCTGGGCGGCGACCTCACGGAGCCGCCCGGGCCGGTGCCGGCGGGCGCCGCGTCCCGGCCGCCCGCGGCTGCCGGCCGGGCCACCCGCGGCCCGCCGCACCGGCGCCGCCACGGATGGTCAGGCCCCTGCTCAGTGCTTGGCGGGCAGCAGGCCGATCTTGTCGTAGGCCAGTGCCAGCGTCTCGGCCGCGACGGTGCGGGCCTTCTCCGCACCCTTGGCCAGGATGTTGTCGAGCGTCTCAGGGTCGTCCAGATATTCCTGGGTGCGGTCCCGGAACGGCGCCACCCAGTCGACCACGACATCGGCCAGGTCGGTCTTCAGCGCGCCGTAGCCCTTGCCCTCGTACTTGCGTTCAAGGTCGGCGATGGAGGTGCCGGTGAGGGTGGCGTAGATGGTGAGGAGATTGCTCACACCCGGCTTGTTCTCCTCGTCGTACCGGATCACCGTGTCCAGGTCGGTGACCGCGCTCTTGATCTTCTTCGCGGAGACCTTCGGCTCGTCGAGCAGGCTGATGATGCCCTTCGGCGTGGACGCCGACTTGCTCATCTTGATCGACGGGTCCTGGAGGTCGTAGATCTTGCCGGTCTCCTTGACGATGTGCGCCGACGGGACCGTGAAGGCGTGTCCGAAGCGACTGTTGAAGCGCTCCGCGAGGTCCCGGGTCAGCTCGATGTGCTGCCGCTGGTCCTCGCCGACCGGCACGTGGCTCGCCTGGTAGAGCAGGATGTCGGCGACCTGGAGCACCGGATAGGTGAAGAGCCCGACCGTGGTGCGGTCCGCGCCCTGCTTGGCCGACTTGTCCTTGAACTGCGTCATCCGGGACGCCTCGCCGAAACCGGTCAGGCAGTTCATCACCCAGCCGAGCTGCGCGTGCTCGGGCACGTGGCTCTGGATGAAGAGCGTGCACCGGTCCGGGTCGAGCCCGGCTGCCAGTAGCTGCGCGGCGGCCAGCCTGGTGTTGGCGCGCAGCTCCCGCGGGTCCTGCGGCACGGTGATCGCGTGCAGGTCGACGACCATGTAGAAGGCGTCGTGGGTCTCCTGGAGGGCGACGTACTGACGGATCGCGCCGAGGTAGTTCCCGAGGTGGAAGGAGCCCGCAGTGGGCTGGATACCGGAGAGCGCGCGGGGACGGTCATGGGCCATGCCGTCCATTCTCTCAGGTGCCCGACGCGATCACGGCCTCCGGTCGCCGGGGAGGGGGCGCACCGCATCGCCCGCCGGCACCGTGGAGGGTGGGCGCCCGCACGCGCCGGCACGTACCGCAATGCGCTGTGCCGGCAAAGACGGCGGCCCCGTGTGCCACACCCCAGAGGCCACATCCGGAATTTTTCTTCGCATTCCCCGCGGGCAGCGATAGAAAGAAGGCTGAGCCCGCCCCGACCCCGCAAGAAGGATGGAGCGCACGTGACCGCTAGTGAACGCAGCATCGCCGCAGCCGAGGCGCACAGCGCGCACAACTACCACCCGCTGCCCGTGGTCGTCGCTTCGGCCGATGGCGCGTGGATGACCGACGTCGAGGGCAACCGCTACCTCGACCTGCTCGCCGGCTACTCCGCGCTCAACTTCGGACACGGCAACCGCCGCCTCATCGATGCCGCCAAGGCCCAGCTCGAACGGGTCACCCTGACCTCCAGGGCGTTCCACCACGACCGGTTCGCCGACTTCTGTACGGAGCTTGCCGCGCTGTGCGGCAAGGAGATGGTGCTGCCGATGAACACCGGCGCCGAGGCCATCGAGACGGCCGTGAAGACCGCCCGGAAGTGGGGCTACCGGGTCAAGGGCGTCCCGGACGGCCAGGCCAAGATCGTCGTCGCGGACAACAACTTCCACGGCCGCACCACCACCATCGTGAGCTTCTCCACCGACCCGGAGGCCCGCGCCGACTACGGTCCGTACACGCCGGGCTTCGAGATCGTTCCGTACGGTGATCTCGCCGCGCTGGAGGCGGCCGTCGACGAGCACACGGTGGCGGTGCTGATCGAGCCGATCCAGGGCGAGGCGGGCGTGCTGGTGCCGCCGGCCGGCTACCTGCCGGGCGTGCGCGAGCTGACCCGGGCGCGGAACGTGCTGTTCATCGCGGACGAGATCCAGTCGGGCCTCGGGCGCACCGGGCGGACCTTCGCCTGCGAGCACGAGGACGTCGTGCCGGACGTGTACGTGCTCGGCAAGGCGCTCGGCGGCGGCGTCGTGCCGGTCTCCGCGGTCGTCGCCGACCGGGACGTGCTGGGCGTGTTCCAGCCGGGCGAACACGGCTCGACGTTCGGCGGCAACCCGCTGGCCTGCGCCGTCGCCCTAGAGGTGATCGCCATGCTGCGCACCGGCGAGTACCAGCGGCGCGCGGCCGAGCTCGGTGAGCACCTGCACCGGGAGCTGGCCCTGCTGACCGGCGACGGCGCGATCAGCGCGGTGCGCGGGCGCGGCCTGTGGGCCGGCGTGGACATCGATCCGGCCCTCGGCACCGGCCGCGAGGTCTCCGAACGCCTGATGGCCCGCCGAGTCCTGGTCAAGGACACCCACGGCAGCACCATCCGCATCGCCCCGCCGCTGGTCATCAGCAAGGAAGACCTGGACTGGGGCCTGGAGCAACTGCGCGCGGTGCTGGACGCGACCCGGTAGCGCGGGTGGCAAGCGGCGGGCCCGCGCGCACAATCCCGTACCCGTGGGGCAGCGCGCGGGCCCGCACGCGTGGGTCAGCTTCGGCCCCCCCAAACCCGGCCCGCCCGGTTCAGGCTCCCGGTACGCGCTCGGTACGTGCGGACCCGCGCGCGTGGGTCGGCTTTCGCCTGCTAAACCCGGAGCACCGGTCAAGGCTCGCGACACGTGCGGGCCCGCGCGCGTCAGCCCGTACCCCCGTACACACGGGGACGCACGCGCAGGCCCGCGCGCGTAGGCCACACCGAGGTGGACCAAACCCGCGTGGGCCCGCCGCTCCCCCGCCCGCTAGTCCGGCAGCGCCCTGCACAGCGCGTCCAGCGCGCCCGCGTACGCGTGGTCGGGTGGTGAGCCATAGCCGACGACCAGGGCATCGCCCATGACGTCGTCGCGCGGGGCCGGGGCGTCACCGGTGCCGGCGCCCAGGCGGTAGCGGCGCAGGCCGTCCAGGGCCAGGCCCTGCCAGGCGGCGCCGTTGATCACCGACTGTTCGGTGCCCTGCGGCAGTTCGAGGACGGCGTGCAGGCCGGCCGCGATGCCGCTGACCTTGATGTGCGGGGCGCGTTCGGCCAGCGCCGCCACGAGTTGGTCGCGGCGGCGCTGGTAGCGCTGGCGCATGCCGCGCACATGCCGGTCGTACGCGCCCGACGTGATGAACTCCGCCAGCGTGAGCTGGTCGAGGCCGCTGGTCTGGAAGCCGGGGCGGCGCTTGAGCTCGGCAACCGCCGCGAACAGCCGCTCCGGCAACACCAGCCAGCCCAACCGCAGCGCCGGCGACAGGCTCTTGCTGGCCGTCCCCATGTACACCACGTGCTCCGGGTCCAGGCCCTGGACGGCCCCGATCCGCTGCCCGTCGTACCGGAACTCGCCGTCGTAGTCGTCCTCCAGGAGCACCCCGCCGCGCTCCACGGCCCACTTCACGGTCGCCGCGCGCCGCTCCGCAGGCAGCGACACGCCGAACGGGAACTGGTGCGCCGGCGTCAACAGCGCCGCCCTGGCCCCGGTCGCCGACAACTCCTCGGTACGCGGCCCCTGTTCGTCGAAGCCGACGGCCACGGTGCGCAGCCCGCAGCCGGTCAGCAGGTCGCGGTGGATGTCCAGGCCGAAGGACTCGACGGCCACCAGGTCCGCACCGGGCCCCGCGCCCGGCAGCCGCGCCGTCGCCCCCAGCACCTCGCCGACCAGCCGCAACCCCTCCGACAGGCCCGAACAGATCAGGATGCGCTCGGGCGCCGCACGCACGCCCCGGGCGCGCGCAAGGTAGTCCGCCAGCGCGCGGCGCAGTTCGGGGCGGCCCGCAACGTGCGTGCCGTAGCCGAAGGCGTCGTTGGGCGCGTGGGTGATGGCCCGGCGGGCCGCGGTCAGCCAGGCCGCGCGCGGAAAGGAGGACACGTCGGGCGAACCCGGCATCAGGTCGTAGATCGGGGCCGGCGCCGGCCGGACCGGCGGGCGGCGCACCGGAGCGGGGGGCTCGATACGGGTGTCGGAGGCAACGGCCCGTTCGGCCACGCGGGTGCCCGAGCCCTGGCGGGCGGTGAGCCAGCCCTCGGCGACGAGTTCGGCGTACGCGTCGGCGACCGTGTTGCGGGCGATGCCCAGGTCGGCGGCGAGGGTGCGGGAGGAGGGCAGCCGGGTGCCGGCGGCCAGCCGGCCCGAGCGCACCGCATCGCGCAGCGCGCTCATCAGCGACGCCCGGACACCCCCCGTTTGGCTCAGCTCCAGGTGCAGGTCACTGCCGACGGCGAAGTCGGCCTCCGGTTCCGGTGGCACCTGACTGGCCCAAGAATCTGCCATGGAAATGGACCATACCCCTGGGCTACTGCCGCCGTAGCGTGAGGGCATGTCGACGAGCGAAACGGCCCGGAGACGGGAGCAGAGGATGGCACTGCCCGCCCTCGCACCCGAGTTCTACAAGGCCATGATCAATCTTGACGCGGCGGCCAGGCGGCGGCTCGACCCCGCCCTGATCGAGCTGGTGAAGATTCGCACGTCGCAGATCAACCACTGCGCCTTCTGCATCACCATGTACACCCGGGACGCCCGGACGGAGGGAGAGAGCGAGGAGCGGATATACCTGCTCAACGCTTGGGAGGAGTCACCCACGTACTTCACCGCCAAGGAACAGGCGGCGCTCGCGCTGACCGAGGCGGTCACCGTCCTCACCGACGGATTCGTACCGGATGCGGTGTACGACCGGGCGGCCCAGCACTTCGAAGCCGCCGAGCTCGCCCAGCTCGTCAGCCTCATCATCACGATCAACGCGTGGAACCGGATCAGCGTGACCACGCGGATGTCCCCCGGCAACCCGCCTTCTGAGGAGCTGTGATGTCTTCCCCCAACACCGCCGCCGCCTTCCTCGCCCTGCACCAGGACCGCGCCCCCGGCGACCCGCTGATCCTCCCCGGCCCGTGGGACGCGGCCAGCGCGCGGGTCTTCGCCGACGTCGGCTTCCCGGCGCTCGCCACACCCAGCGCGGGCATCGCGGCCTCGCTCGGCTACGAGGACGGCGGTGGCACGCCGGTGGACGAGATGTTCGCGGCGATCACCCGCATCACCCGGGTGGTGGACCTGCCGGTGTCGGCCGACGTCGAGGACGGGTACGGGCTCGCGCCGGCCGAGCTGGTCGAGCGGCTGCTCACCGCGGGCGTGGTGGGCTGCAACCTGGAGGACACGGACCTCGCGGCCAAGCAGCTCAAGGACCCGCAGCAGCACGCGGACTGGCTGGCGCAGGTGCGCGAGGCGGCCGGCGACCAGCTCGTCATCAACGCCCGCGTCGACACCTTCCTCAGCGGCGACACCACCGCCGACGCGGCGATCGAACGGGCTCGGCTGTACCTGGCGGCCGGCGCGGACGTGATCTACCCGATCCTGGCGCCGGTGGAGCTCGTCAAGGAACTGGCACAGGGCATCGACGCGCCGCTCAACGTGGCCTTCCTGCCCGGCGGCCCGGCCCCGGCCCAGCTCGGCGAACTGGGCGCGACGCGGATCACCTTCGGTCCCGGACTGTTCCACGAGGCGATGGAAGCGCTCCGTGGCCACGCCGAGCAACTGCGCTCGGCCCAGCCGCGGGCGTAGCCCCACAGCGGGGCGCCGGACACGGGGGTTCTGGCGCCTCTCGCCCCCGCCGCCGGTCCATCCGGCGGCGGGGGCCCACAGCGGGCCGGTGGAACGGGCGCGTACGGACGGGGGATGTGCGTACGACGGGGGCCGTTCCACCGGCCGATGAACGGAGCGCGGGCCGCGTAGATGCGCGGCCTGCGGTTCCACGGGCCGGATCCGTACGGATTCGCCGTGGGCGGCGGCAGCACACGGCCGCGGCCTGCGGGGCGGGCCCAGGGGGGTGCCACGTCTGCGGGGGCGGCGTGGCCTACGGGGAGCCGCGCGCCGCCTGGCCGGGGCGCGGCAACACGGGGGAGAACGGGGGAGGTCCGGCCGTCTGAGAGGTGCCGGACCGCACGGGGGAGCCGCGCCGCCACGGGGGTGGCACGGCACAACGGGGAAGTCCCGCCGCCCGGAAGGGCAGTGGCGGGACACTCGGTCCGACTGCCCAGCGGGCGGCCGGGCCACGGGGTCGAAGCCCTGGTCAGGCGACCGGCCCCAGGGAAGGGCCGCGGTGCACGGGGGCGCCGCGGCGGGCCGTCGGGGCAATCACGTTGGTGGTTGTCTCGGCGGCTCTTTTCTGTTTCCTGTCCCTGCTTTCTTGCGGGCTGGTTCTTCTTGCTTCTCGCGGGCTGGGTGGTGGCTTTGGGCTGTCGGCTTCTGGTCATCAGCTTCCGGTTGAAGGCTTCCAGTCGTCGACTTCCGACGTCCGACTTCTGGCTTCTGGCTTCTGGCTTCTGGCTGTCGGCCGGCGCGGGTTGCGCATGGTGGATGTCACCCCCGCGAACGCGCGGGCGCAGACTCAGCCCGTGAACCAGCGGACCGGGCGCGGTGCCAGGTTCTGGTAGATGTGTTTGGCCTCGCGGTATTCGGCCAGCCCGGTCGGGCCGAGTTCCCGGCCCACGCCTGACCTGCCGAACCCGCCCCACTCGGCCTGCGGCAGGTACGGGTGGTAGTCGTTGATCCACACGGTGCCGTGCCGCAGCCGCCCCGCGACCCGGCGGGCGCGTCCCGCATCCGTGGTCCAGACTGCGCCGGCGAGCCCGTACTCGGTGTCGTTGGCCAGCGTCACCGCCTCCTCCTCCGTACGGAAGGTCTCGACGGTCAGCAGCGGGCCGAAGGTCTCTTCGCGGACCACCCGCATGTTGCGGTGGCAGTGGTCGAGCACGGTCGGGGCGAAGAAGAAGCCGGTGGCGGGGCGGTGCGCGGCGGGCTCGGGTCGGCCGCCGCCGCAGCGCAACACCGCACCGTCGGCGAGCGCCGACGCGACGTACGCCTGGATCTTCTCCCAGTGCTGACGGGAGACGAGCGGTCCGCACTCGACGCCCTCCTCGGTGCCGCGACCGAGCTCGATCCGCTCGGCGCGGCGGGCGAGTTCGGCCACGAAGCGTTCCCGTACCGACTCTTCGACGATCAGCCGGGAACCGGCCGAACAGACCTGGCCACTGTGGATGAACGCGGCGTTCAACGCCTGGTCGACGGCGGTGTCGAAGCCCTCGTCGGTGGCGCAGGCGTCGGCGAAGACGACGTTGGGGTTCTTGCCGCCGAGTTCGAGTGCGACCTTCTTGACGGTGGCGGCGGCGGCCCGGGCCACCTTCGTACCGCTGGCCAGCCCTCCGGTGAAGGAGACCAGGTCCACCTGGGGGTGCTCGGCCAGGCGCGCGCCCACCGGGTCGCCGGCGCCGGTGACCAGGCCCGCGACGCCGGCCGGCAGCCCCGCTTCCAGTAACAGCCGCACCAGGTGCACGGTGGAGAGCGGGGTGATCTCGCTGGGCTTGATGACGAAGGTGTTGCCGGCGGCCAGCGCCGGGGCGACCTTCCAACTCGCTTGGAGGAGTGGGTAGTTCCACGGGGTGATCAGCGCGCAGACGCCCACTGGCTCGTACTCGACCACGCTGTGCACCTCGGAACTGCCCGCGTCCACGACCCGGCCGGCGCCTTCGCTGACGACCAGATCGGCGAAGTAGCGGAAGGCGGCGGTCACATCGTCGACGTCGACCCGGCCTTCTTCCAGTGTCTTGCCGGTGTCCCGGCTCTCGACCAGCGCGATCGTCTCGCGATCGCGCTGGAGGAGATCGGCGACGCGGCGGAGGAGGGCGGCGCG
The DNA here is from genome assembly GCF_047525675.1 of Streptomyces sp. 796.1. Classification (NCBI taxonomy): domain Bacteria; kingdom Bacillati; phylum Actinomycetota; class Actinomycetes; order Kitasatosporales; family Streptomycetaceae; genus Streptomyces; species Streptomyces sp. 796.1. The sequence goes on from NZ_JBLIWA010000027.1 coordinate 92,975, forward strand.
CTCGGAGACCGGCGTACGCGGCCAGGGGCCGTCATCGAAGGCCCGGCGCGCCACGGCGACGGCCAAGTCCACGTCCGACCGATCACTTTCAGCCACTCGCGCGAGCGTGGTCGCATCCGCGGGATCCCACACCTCTCGCTGGGCGCCGCCGAGGGCCGCTCGCCACTCTCCGTCAATCTGGATGGACTCGATCGCCGACACGGTGTCCCGCCTTCCGCTTCTCCCGGGATTCCTGCTGGTCACAACAGCAACCGAAAGTCCTCCCCGGAAGTCTTACAGGTATGCGGCCATGGCTGAAGAAAGTGTCCTGCTTCACGGTCCGTGGTCAGTCCGCGCGAACTTTGACTAGTAAAGAACTGATAAATTCATTTCAGCCAGTCACCACAAGCGGAGGAATCTCGCCATGAAGAGGAAGCACGGCGTACTCGCCGCGGCGGTATGTGTCATCGCGGCGCTCGGCGTCACGGCCTGCGGCAGCGACAGCAAGGACGACAAGGCGTCGCAGGAGCCCAAGAACGAACTGGCCGACCTCACGGCACAGCAGATTTCGGACAAGGCCAAGGACGCGCTGCTCAAGGCGACTTCGCTGCGCATGAAGATGGACCAGGGCACGGGCACCGAGGGCCTCAAGATGAACCTGGCCCTCGACAACAAGGGTGACTGCAACGGCACCGTGGGCGACGGCGCCGGCGCCAGCTCCGAGATCATCAAGGCCGGCAACAAGGTCTGGATGAAGCCGAACGAGAAGTTCTGGCAGCAGCCCGACGTCGCCGGCGGCAAGGACGGCGCCATGGCGGCCCAACTGCTCAAGGGCCGCTACATCCACGGCACCACCGACAACGCCATGCTCAAGGGCAACGCCGACATGTGCGACCTGTCCTCGATGCAGTCCGGCATGAAGTCCTCGGACGACTCGAAGGACAAGCTGACCAAGGGCGAACCCACGAAGATCGGCGACCAGCTCGTCGTGCCCCTGAACAGCCCCGCCGAGAAGGACGGCGAGAAGCAGACCATGTACGTCGCCGCCACCGGCACCCCCTACCCGGTGAAGATCGTCGTCGAGGGCGGCAGCGAGCCCGGCACGGTGGAGATCAGCGACTACGACAAGCCCGTCGTCACCACGCCCCCGCCCGCCACCGAGGTCATCGACGTGGACAAGCTGGAAGCCCAGCTCGGGGGGTAGTTCGGGGAGTAGGGGGGTGGTTGGGGGTTGGGGCTGGGGGTTGGTTGGGGTTGGGCATTGGTTGGGGGTTGTGGCGGGGTTGGTTGTGGTGGGTTGACGGGGGTTGGCTCGTGGGTGGGGTGGTGGGGCTGGGTTGAGGTAGGGCTCGGGTTTTGACACCTGCGGGGGGGCTCCCCCTCCCCCTCCCCGCCCTCCCCCACTCCCCCTCCCCTCCCAGCACAGCCCGCCCCCGCCCCACCCAAGCCGCCGCTCCCGACCCCCAGCCCAGCCCAGCCCAGCCCGCAGAGCTTCACCTCACGTTCGCCATGCCTCCACCATTGGGTCGAAGTTACCTGCGAGAAACTTGGCATGTGCGATGACGAATACACCCCTCCTCGGCCGGACCTCACCGAACGGCAGTGGCTTGACCTCGACGACAGCATCACCACCACGGGTCGGCCAACCCCGGCGCCCATAGCCGACGGCGAATCGGGCGTGCGGCGGCGGGCCGTGCTCGGTGGCGCGGTGGCCGGTGCCGCGGCGCTGACGCTGCTGCCCCAGGCGGCTCACGCGGCGCAGGTCGCCAAGGCGAGCGGTACGCCCGTCACCAAGTTCCCGCTGCCCACCAGGCCCGGCCGGGACGGTTCGTATGCCGTGCTGGTCACCGGCGACGCTGGCACCGGCAACAAGGCGCAGTACGCCGTCGCGACCGCGGCCAAGAAGGTGTGCCGTGCCGAGCGCGTCGGGCTGGCCATCGGGCTGGGCGACAACCTGTACGAGAACGGCCCCGAGTCTGCGCACGACGACGAGTTCCAGACCAAGTTCGAGCAGCCCAACGCGGGCATCGACGTGCCGTGGCTGATGGTGCTCGGCAACCACGACTGCTCCGGCCTCATCCCCGGCAGCGGCGGCGACCCGTCGCGCGGCGACCGTGAGGTGGCCTATGCGACCACGTCGCGCCGCTGGCACATGCCCGCGCGCTACTACTCGACCGCGCTGCCGGCCGGGCGGGGCGGGGCGCCCGTCGTGGAGTTCTTCGCGCTGGACACCAACCCGGTGGCCTCCACCGTCGCCCAGCTCGACCCGTACTTCCGCTGGAACGGCCCGTACATGCGCGAGCAGCGGCGCTGGCTGGACGAGGCGCTCAGCGCCTCCCGCGCCAAGTGGAAGATCGTCATCGGACACCACCCGTATCTGAACAACGGCAAGCACGGCAGTGCGGGCAGCTATGACGGGTTCACGATCGGCCACTACACCAGCGGCGTGCACCTCAAGGAGCTGTACGAAGAGGTGGTGTGCGGGCGGGCCGACCTGATCCTGTCCGGTCACGACCACACCCAGCAGATCCTGGAGCCGACGAAGCGCTCGCGCGGGACCCGGCAGATCGTGTGCGGCACTGCGGGCAAGAAGGGCGACGGCAAGGCACACGGCGATCACCCGGCGCGCTGGCAGAACTTCTCCGAGCACGGCTTCATGCTGCTCAAGGCGTCTGCCGGCAAGCTGACCGTCGACGTCTACACCGTGGACGTGGACACCGCCACCGCGCACCGTGTGCATACCTTCACCTCCACTTCGAAGTTGCGCGCCCACGCCTGACGCTGCGCCACACCAACTGCCACACCAGCCGCCGCGGCCCGCGGGCAGGCCCCATCGCGCCGTGCCCGCGCCGGCCCGGCATCCGGGCACGGGGCAGCACCGCAGCGGCGGACCGCTGGGGGCGCTCCCGGGCCGGTGGATCGGGCGGCGCGTTCGACGTTAGGGGAATCGGGGCCGGCGCGGGGATCGGGGCTCGTACCTGTGGATAACTCGGGTGAGGGATGGCACCAGCCCTGTGGACAAGCGCTCTCTCGCGCGTCGCTGCCGGTGCGTCGTCCCCACACCGCCCCGGGAGCCGCCCCGTACGGCCGAGGTGTGACCGATGCGTACGCCGCCCACCCACGGCAGCCCACCCCGTCCCCACACCCACGTCCACGCCCACCGCCCACCGCCCACACCCGAACCGCGCCCGGCCGTACCCCTTCGCCGGTCCGCAGCGGGTCGGCGTACGGCAAAAGGCCGCCCCCGGCAGATGCCGGGAACGGCCTTTCGTGTCCGTGCGTACGTCCAGGTCACGCGCCACTGCTCCCGCAACCGGGCGGGGCGCTGCGGGGGCGCGGTGTCGTGGCGCAGCCGCGGCGCGAGGGGCGGACGTTGCGCAGGGGACTTAGATCAGGCCGAGGCCGCGCACGGCCTCGCGCTCCTCTTCGAGCTCCTTGACCGACGCGTCGATGCGGGCGCGCGAGAAGTCGTTGATCTCCAGACCCTGCACGATCTTGTACGTGCCGTCCTGCGTGGTGACGGGGAAGGAGGAGATGAGGCCCTCCGGCACGCCGTACGAACCGTCCGAGGGGATGCCCATGGAGGTCCAGTCGCCGTCGGCGGTGCCGTTGACCCAGGTGTGGACGTGGTCGATGGCGGCGTTGGCGGCCGAGGCGGCCGAGGACGCGCCACGGGCCTCGATGATCGCGGCGCCGCGCTTGGCGACCGTCGGGATGAACGTGTCGGCCAGCCACTGCTCGTCGTTGACGACCTCGGCGGCGTTCTTGCCCGCGACCTCGGCGTGGAAGACGTCCGGGTACTGGGTGGCCGAGTGGTTGCCCCAGATGGTGAGCTTGCGGATCTCGCTGACCGGCGTGCCGGTCTTCTGGGCGAGCTGCGAGACGGCGCGGTTGTGGTCCAGGCGGGTCATCGCGGTGAAGCGCTCGCGCGGCACGTCGGGGGCGGCGGCCTGGGCGATCAGCGCGTTGGTGTTGGCCGGGTTGCCCACGACCAGGACCTTGATGTCGTCCGCGGCGTGCGCGTTGATCGCGGCACCCTGCGGCTTGAAGATGCCGCCGTTGGCCTCCAGGAGGTCACCGCGCTCCATGCCCTTGGTGCGCGGGCGGGCGCCGACCAGCAGGGCGACGTTGGCACCGTCGAAGGCCACGTTCGGGTCGTCCGAAATGTCAATGCCGCGCAGCAGCGGGAACGCACAGTCGTCCAGCTCCATGGCGGTGCCCTCGGCGGCCTTCAGGCCCTGCGGGATCTCCAGGAGGCGGAGCTTGACGGGCACGTCCGCGCCGAGGAGGTGGCCGGAGGCGATGCGGAAGAGCAGCGCGTAGCCGATCTGGCCGGCCGCGCCGGTAACGGTGACATTGACGGGAGTGCGGGTCATGGCAATCTCCTGCTGCGAGCTAGCGGTGGGTGTCCCTGCCCATTTTCCGAGGTCTCTTGGTATCGAGAGACCCGGCGTCAGGCTATCCGACGCGACGCACACCCATTCCGCGGCCCGGTGTGTCCCACCTCACCGGACGCATGGCGGCGGGGCCGCGGGCTGGCACGGAAGCGAGTCGTACGGGGCCGTACGGGGCAGTACGCGGTCGTAGGAGGCCCCATGAGTCGGTACGGGTGTGCTTCTCGGGCGCCGTTCCCGACCGCTCGCCCGCCGACCCGGGGCAGCCGGGCTCCGGCGTCCCCGTGCCTCGGCGTCTCCCACATCCCCACGTTTCCCGCAGCTCCGCGCCCCGCAGCCCGCGACCCGGTATCCCACGCATCGATGTCCCCGCGTCCCCGCGCCCCGTGGGGTCTCCCGCCTCCGCCCGCGCGCGCCTTCTGCCGCTCCCCCGCCCCTCAACGCCAGCGGCGGCCGTCCGCCTCCAGGAGGAGACGCGGACGGCCGCCTGCGGCTTGCCGTACCCGTGGGGGGTTACTAGTCGCTTGCCCAGCATTGGCGTGCCCATGCCCCGCACCTCGCACCATCACGGAACGACCACGCCCCCTACGCAATTCCGCAACAGATCGGGGCAAAGTAGACCCGTAAGCCTGACGATGCGTCAGTGGACTGCCCGTACGACGATCCCCGAGCCCCACGGAGACCAGCGCCCGGCGGGGCCCCGAATCCGTGGCACCCGGGCCCCGGGGAGCCCCAAGCCCCGCAAGACACGACGCCAGCCCCACACGACGCCAAGACCGGCGGGACCGCGCACTCGGCGGGACCGTGCGCCCGGCGGGACCGCGCGCCCAGCCGGACAGCAGGCCGGCCGCGCAGCAGCTCCGGCAGGCCGTCAGCCCTCGGGGTTCAGCAGCGCCGCCGCGGTGGCCAGGTCGGTCTCGGCCCCGGTGGTCAGCGCGTACAGCGCGTACCCGATCGGGGAGGCGTCCCACAGGTGCTCGGCCTGGGCCACCAGGCCGGCATGGACGCGCCCGCCCGCCTGCTCGTACGCGGCGAGGGTGACCTGGAGCATCTCGCGACCCGCGGCGCCGTACTGCGCGGACAGGTCGCGGGCCGGGTCGTCCACGCGCGCGGTGGTCCAGTCGAGGACCCCGGTGATCGGACCTTCCGCGGCGAACAGCACGTGCGCGGGGTAGATCTCGCCGTGGGTCATCACGGTCCGTTCGGGCCAGCAGGTGTCGTCCGCCAGCCAGGTGTGCCACGCCTCGGCGAGGGCGGGCGCGACGGTGAAGGCCGCGCACACGCGCGCGACGTCGTCCCGCCACGCCTGGCGGGCCCGCGCCGGGGTGCGGACCTCCACGCCCGCGGCCTCCGCCCGCTCCGGGCTGATGGAGTGCAGGCGGGCCAGCAGCCGCCCCAGGCGTTCGGCGTAGTCCGGGCTGGCCGGGTCCATGTGCCAGTGCGGCTCACCGGCGTCCGTCAGGGTCAGGCCGGGGGCGCCGGGCAGGGCCGGGTAGGCGATCAGCTCGGGGGCGCGGACCTGCCAGTCGGGTACCGCGATGCCGTCAGCGGCCAGGACGGGGGCGACCAGGTCGAGGATGCGCGCCTCGGCCGCCATGCCCGCGGAGACGTCGGCGCGGCGCGGCACCCGCAGCACCCATCTGCGGCCGGTCGTGTCGTCGGCCATGACGACGCGGTAGTCCAGGCCCGCCTCGTTCGCGGTGGCGCCCCGCGCGGCGAGGTCCAGGCCGTGGGCGGCGGCCAGCGCGATGACGTCATCGATCGTGCTCATCGGGCCACGGTCTCACCCGCGCGCACGCGACTTCCAGCGCGTTTCCCGGCGCCTGCCGGGCCGGCCGGGTGGCTGTTCCGCGGTCGGTCCCGGCCCCGGTCCGCCCGGCGCTGCGGACGTCGCAGGCATCGCAGACTTAGCAGATACAGCAGTCTTCGCAGGCATCGCAGACTTCGCAGGCGTCACAGCACCGAATTCCGCACGTGCCGCACCGGATTTTCCTTGTGCCAGACTGAATTCCCCACGTTTCGCACCGAATTCCCCATGCGATTCCCCACCGGCTCCCCGCTTGCCGACGCGATTCCCCCGCCCGGCTGCTACCCCTTGGCCCACCCGTCTTCCCGAACGGCCGGTCCGTGATGGTGGGTCTTCATGCCGAACGGCGGGGTCCTGGCGGCGGCTCGAATTTGGCCAGTACCTGGTGGAGTGCGCTCGCGCGGTCGCTCTCGACGGGGAGTTCCGCCAGGCGCGCCTGGAGCCCGCGGACGATTCCGATCGGTACCCGATCGGGCCCCTTCTCGTCGATGAGTACGCCCATCGCCTGGAATCCCCAATATTGGTTGAAGGCGAGTTGTTCGTACAGGACCGCGGCGGCCAGCGCGTCCAGTCTGGCGCTGTCGGGAACGGCGTAGAGCCGTGCGTACGCGGCGAGCCGAATGCCGGGGTCGGCCGAGCCGAGAGAGGCTTCGACGTCGAAGTCGGCCACGTAGGGGGCGGTGGCGGCGAGTTCGGCGAAGATGCGTTCCATGCGGTGAGTACGGGCGCTGCCGCTGGCCATCGTGGCGCGCACCCGGCCGTATTCGGCGGCCAGTTTCTCGACCGATTCGCCGGCGATGACGGCGCCGGTTTCCCCCGCGGTCGCACTGCCGGCCGAAACGAGTGCGACGCGCGCGGCATGTGATGCCCCGTCGACGGCGTGTTCGATGTGCGTGGTGCGTTCCTCGGCGACCTGTACGCGGTCGGCGAGTTGCCTGTACTGGAATGTGGCCCCGCCGGGCAATTCGATGCTGTCGAACAATTCGCCCAGCCACGGCAGTACCGCCACCACCAACAGTGCGACGGTGATGCCGTCGACCCTGAGGTCGGGATCGATGACGTGGACGATCGCCGCCCCGATCGCCGCACAGGTGAGGAGCGTCGCCACGACGTGCCGGGAACGACGGCCGGCCGCACGGGCGTCGTCAGGTTCTCTCACTGTCATCTGCCCCAGCATTGCGGAAATCAGCTTGTCGGGACGGGCGTTCCGGCGATTGGTCGGGCGTTCTGCGGATGGGCCGGATGTTCGGGGGGGTGGGCCGGGCCGAAGCGTACGGCCCGCCCGGCCCGTATGGGGTCCAGGGACCGGCCGCGCGCCACGACCGCCGTGCGCCACGGCCGGGCCCTGGCGCGGCCCCCACGTCCCCGGCCCCGCCCGCCGCCTACTGCTGGGTGCAGCCGCGGTCGCCCGTCGTGCGCAGGATGCAGGCCGTGGCGGCCTTCGCGGAACGTACGGGCACCATCGAGGTGTAGGCGTCGCCGTCGGCGTCCGCCTTGGCGCGGCGCTCCGTGCCCCCCGCGTCGCCCCGGATGCGCACCTCGTCCCCGACGCCCGCCCGGGCCATCCGGGCCCAGGCCGCGCCGCAGACCTTGCTGTACCGCACCTCCATGTAGGCGGGGCCGACCATCGCATCGGTGACGGTGGTGGCGTGCGTACCGCCGCAGCCCATCGCCTCCGGGTCCTTGCCGCCGCACGCGGCGCCCGTGCAGTGAACCCCGGCGGGCAACTGCACGGTGGGCGAGGGCGACGCCGCGGGCTTCTTCCGCCCGCCGTCGCCGAGGCGCAGGTCGAAGACGAGCACCGCGCCGGCGACCATCAGCAGGGCCCCGACGACGCCGGCCAGGAACATGCCCAGTCGGTGCCACCGCCCGTCCACGGGCCGCGAATCCACGGCCCCGTCATCGTCGCCACCCGCCGCGGCCGTGGCCGTGGCATGGCCCGTGGAAGCGGCGTCCCGCGCGCCCTTGCCGCCGGCAGCCGCCGACGCCCGCGGTCCGCGGTCCGGGCCCGCGGACCGCATCCCCATCGCCGCCACCGCGCCCACGTCGGCAGCCGCCCCCTGCGCTCCCCGCGCGGGCGTCCCCGCACCCGACCCCGCGGGCGCGGGCGCGCGCGAGGAGGAGGCGGGTGCGGCCGTCGCGGACGATCCGGTCGTACGCGATCCAGCCGTACCCGATCCGGTCGTACGCGAGGTGGACTTGCGTGACGCAGCCGTACGCGAGGTGGACGTACGCGACTTGGACGTGCGCGGTGTCGACGTGCCCGTCGGGGACGTACGCGACGTGGAGGTGCCGGTCGGGGGCGTACGGGGCGTGGACGTGCCGGTCGGGGGCGTGCGCAGGTCGGACGTGCCGGGGGCGGTCGGGCGCGCCGGCGTCGTCGAGGCGAACGGCCACGGCTGCTTCGCCGGCCGCTCGCCCGTACCGGTGGGCCGGGCGTCCTCCTGCGGCACGCGCGGCGGCAGCGCCGGACTCGGCGTCGGCAGCGCGAGGTTGCGCGGCCAGGCCAGCCGCGGGGCGCGCGGCGGCTCTTCCGCGTCAGCGTCGGCATCCGCCAGGCCGAAGCCGCCAGTGGCGAAGGGGTTGACCGGCGGGGCACCGGCAGCGGGGGTGCCGTCGGCGAACGGACCGCCGGCCCGCGCGGCCTCCACGGCGCCGAGGCGCGAGCCCCGACCCGGCTCCGGGCCCGGGCCCGTGTCCGTGTCTGGGCCCATCTCCGCGTCCGCGTCCGCATCAACGCCTACGCGCGCGCCCGCGCTCGTACCGGCACCCACACCCGCATCCGCGTCACCTTCCCCGCCCGCGACACCGTCCCTGCCGCCGTCCCTGTCGCCGTCCCCGTCGTCGTCCGCGTCGCCGGCTGCTCGGGCCGGCTGCGGGGCGGCAGTCTCCATGCCGGGTACGAACGCATCGGCTGAGGCGTACGCGGCGGCGGCTCGCCCGTCGTCTTCGGCGGGGTCCGCGTCCCGTACGGCGGTGTCCGCGTCCGAGGCGTCCCAGCCGGCCGGTACGGCGTCGTGCAGCGCGTCGGCGTCAACGGCGTCGGCGTCGCCCGCCCCGTCCACGTCCGTGGGCGCGGCCCTGCCCACGGTCCGGGCTGGTTCCGGCTCGGGCCCCGGGGCCGTGGCCGGGCTCGGCGTGACCGCCGCGGCCCCGGCCTCCCGCGCGTCCCCGGCGCGTGGCTCGCCAGTGGCTCCGTCGGACGGCGCGTCCGCGATGCTCGGCCGGTCGCGTTCGGTGTGCGGCGCCGGGGGTTTGGTCAGGTTGATCGATTCGGCAGCGGTAGCCAAGGCGGCAGCGGGTTCGGGGGGTGTCGTGCGGGTGCGGGCCGCCGCGGGGTGCGGGGCGGTCGGGCGCGCCGGGGTGTGGGTCAGGTGCCAGTTGAGCGTGGGGGTGGGGGCGGGGGCGGCGGCCCCGCTGGTGTCCAACGCGCGTTCCCGGTCGAGCACCGGCCAAGCACGCGGAACGGTGCGGCCGTTCGGCTGGCCCGTCCGGGCCGCCGCGGGGACCGAGCCCGGACGGAAGGCGCCCGGTTCGCCGGAGCCGTCGCGTACACCGGGGCCGTCGCTCGTGTCGGCGCCGTCGCGTACGCCAGCCCCGTCACCCGCGTCGGAGCCGTCGCGTACGCCAGCCCCGTCACCCGTGCCGGAGCCGTGGCCTGTGCCAAGGTCGCTGCCGGCGTCCACGTCATCAGCCGGGTCTGGGCCGCCGCCCGCGCCGGGGGTGGTCCCCGAGTCGCCCGCGTCCGAGTCATCGCCCGCGTCGAGGACGGCCTCGGGGTCGCCCGCGTCGAGGTCGTCCACGCGGCCCGCGCCGGCACCGACGGGAGGCTCCGTGTCGCGGTCGTCCGGTGCACCCGGGACGCCCGGGGCATCCAGGGCATCCGGTGCGTCCGGGCCGGGCCGCGCGGCAGCGTCCGCGGCGCGCTGCGGGGGCGCGTCGGTGGGGTCGTCGGTGAGCAGCGGCGCGGAGGCGTCGGCGGGGGCGTCCGGGCGCGCCGTGCTGGGCGGTTGGGCGGGCGCACCGCCCGACGCGGTCACCGGTGTGGCCCCGGGTGCGGCCTGGCCGGATATCCCGGCGCCCGGCGGCGGAGTGGCCGCGGTCGGGCGGGCCGTGGCCGGGGGCTCGCCGTGCTGCGTGGTGAGCCGCCCGCGCAGGGCCCGCCACGAGGCACCGGCCGAGCCCTTGGCCCGCCGCTTCGCGGGCCCCGCCATCGCCCGCAGCGGCGTCGTACGGGGCGCACCCTTCGCCGCGGCACCCGGGCGGGGGCCCGCGGCCACGGCAGCCGCATCGGCGGCGGTACGGGGAGCCTGCGCCGCAGCGTCAGCCGTGCGCGGCGCAGCCGGCCCGGCGCCGGCGGCCGTACGGGGCTCCGACGCCGCGCCATCGGGCACGCGCGGCGCAGCCGAGTCCCCGCCGTCGGGCACGCGCGGCGCGGCCGGCACCACATCAGCGGCCCGGGGCCCCGGCGTCTTGGGCACGGTCGCGGTCGCGGTCGGGGAGGGCGGGCCCGACGCCGTGTCGGGTTGCCGGCGGGCCGCCCGTACCGCGCGGTCCGCCGCTTCCCAGTGCGCGGTGAGTGCGCTCGGATCGGTCCCGGCCGCTGCGGTGAGCGCCGTCAGTGCGGCGCGCGGCGGGAGCGTGTCGCCGGTCAGATAGCGGTCCCAGGCGGCCGTTCCGTACCCGGTGCGGTCGGCGACCGCGGCCGTGCTCAGCCCGGCGTCGTCGATGAGCTCGCGCAGCTTCTCCGTGAACTCCCTTACGCGCGGATCGAGTTCCTCAGGAAGCTCGTCCCAGCGAGGCATCATCTCCCCAACCCCCCTGTCGTTCTCTGCCCGTCGGCCGCGCCTCGGGCCCACGGTGTGCCGGCCCCTACCGGGCCGGTGCGCCGTGCAGCGACGTGACGTCCCGTCGTGCACAGGCCATGCCCAAGGATGACAGTTCCCCCATTCGGGGCGCTGCGCGGCGCCCCCCGTCACGGTCCCGCCGCCTCGTCCGCGGCCCGGCCCGACGGCCGGCAGCCCGCCCTCGTACGCGCGCGTACGCACGCCCACTGCGTGGTCCGTACGCGCCCCGTGCGCGGCCCCCGGGGGCGAACCCTCCGCGCGCGTACCGTGCATGGCCCCGGCAGGGCCCTGGCACTGCCTCCCGTGCGCCCCGCGGCAGCCCCGGCCCGTCGCTGAGATCAACCCGTGCGCCCACCCCCGCGTCCCCCATCCCGTAGGCGGCCTCGCAGGGCTCCGTTCGGGCCCGGTGGAGGTGGCGAAGTGCCAGTTCGGGGCGGTTCCGTTGCGCAACTGCAACGCCGTACCGGAACAGTCACTTCCGCGCCACAGGGCCAACCCCGCGCTTGATCCGCGTCGAGCGCGGCGGTGATGCTCGTACACAGTTCGAAACGCGACCGGGAACACCCGCGCTCCAGTGCGACACCAGCGTGATACCACGACACCAGCGCGACACTGCTGTACCGCGCGTCAGTGGCCGTCACTTCTGGTACGGGGGGCGGGCCCGGGCGCAGCACGCGGCGGCTCGTCCTCCCACGGGGGTGGAGGGCGAGCCGCCGTCGTGTGTGGTGCCGATCCTCGCGCCGGCGCCGTCACGGCCGCCGCTCCGGCGCCACCGCTGGGCCCGCGGCCTACGCGTGCGCGTACGCGCGCGAGGCCGGCGGAACGGCCCGACGGAACGGGTTGGCGGGAAGCGCTGGCGGACCAGCGGCGGTCAGCGGCGCGTCAACGGACCGTGTAGTGGACGACGTCCTCCAGGAACGGGATCTCCAGCCACGGATCGGGCTGCGTCATCATCGACAACAGCGTGATCAGGGTGCCGAGCAGGCCGTAGGTGACCATGTCGGTGAAGCGCGACCGGACCGCGAGCATGCCGACCGACGGCAGCACCCACCGCAGCACCGCACCGACCAGCAGCGAGACGCCGATCACCAGGGTGCCGGCGCGGTGCGCGTCGAACGCGACGACGAGCAGCCCGGCGGCGACCCCGGCGAGCACCGTGAGCAGCGGCCACTGGCGGGCCGGTGCCGGGGCCTGGCCGCTGGCCGCGCGACCGCCGCCCTCGGGCCGTGCGGTGTCCCGGGTGATCAGCGGGAATCTGCGCGAGGGGCGCCCAGGGCCGGAGTGGCGCTGGGCCACCGTCCCGGCCCGTGGGCCCTGCGCGGCCCCGGACAGCGCTGCTGCGGCGGCCGTGCCGCCCTCACCGCTCGCGTGCGCACTCATGGCTGACGGCCCCTCTCCCCGCTCCTGGTTCAGTCCTGCGCCGCGTCCGCGGCGAGCGCCCGCTCGGCGGCCTCGACGACGTTGACGAGCAACTGCGCCCGGGTCATCGGGCCGACGCCGCCCGGGTTGGGCGAGAGCCAGCCGGCGACCTCGGACACGCCGGGGTCCACGTCGCCGGCGATCTTGCCGTGTTCGTCGCGGCTGACGCCGACGTCGAGTACGGCGGCGCCCGGCTTGATGTGCTCAGCCTTGATCAGGTGACGCACACCGGCCGCGGCGACGACGATGTCGGCCTGCTTGAGGAGGGCCGGCAGGTCGCGGGTGCCGGTGTGGCACAGGGTGACGGTCGCGTTCTCGGTCCTGCGGGTCAGCAGCAGGCCGATGGAGCGGCCGACGGTGATGCCGCGGCCGACGACGACGACGTGCGCGCCGTCGATCTGCACGTTGTGGTGGCGCAGGAGTTGGATGATCCCGTACGGGGTGCAGGGCAGCGGGCCCGGCTCGCCGATCACGAGCCGGCCCAGGCTCATCGGGTGCAGCCCGTCGGCGTCCTTGGCCGGGTCCATCAGCTCAAGCACCCGGTTGGTGTCGATGCCCTTGGGGAGCGGCAGTTGGACGATGTAGCCGGTGCACTCCGGGTCGTCGTTGAGTTCGCGGACGACCGCCTCGATCTCCTCCTGGGTGGCGGTGTCGGGCAGTTCGCGCCGGATGGAGGCGATGCCGACCTGGGCGCAGTCGCGGTGCTTGCCCGCCACGTACCAGGTGCTGCCCGGGTCGTCCCCCACCAGCAGGGTGCCGAGGCCCGGCTGGACGCCCTTCGCCTTGAGCGCCTCGACGCGGGTGGTGAGTTCGGACTTGATCGCGGCGGCCGTGGCCTTGCCGTCGAGAATCTGGGCGGTCATGGACCCATCCTCCTGGATAAGCGGGGACCGGTGCGCCCCCGGGGTGCGGGTCGGGCGGACCCGCACCCCGGGGGCGGTCCCGTGCGAGCTGGGGAACGGCGGGGTTGCGGCGCGGCCGGCGGGCCCTGGTGGGGGCCCGCCGGCCGGTGGGCTCAGTGGAAGAAGTGGCGGGTGCCGGTGAAGTACATGGTCACGCCGGCCGCCTTCGCGGCCTCCACGACCTGCTCGTCACGGACCGAGCCGCCGGGCTGCACGACGGCCTTGACGCCGGCCGCGGTGAGCACTTCGAGGCCGTCGGGGAAGGGGAAGAAGGCGTCGGACGCGGCGTACGCGCCACGGGCCCGCTCCTCGCCGGCGCGCTGCACGGCGAGCCGGGCCGAGTCGACCCGGTTGACCTGGCCCATGCCGACGCCGACGGTCGCGCCGTCCTTGGCGAGCAGGATCGCGTTGGACTTCACGGCGCGGCAGGCGCGCCAGGCGAACTGCAACTCGGCCAGCTCGGCCGGGTCCAGGGCGTCGCCGGTGGCCAGCGTCCAGTGGGCCGCGTCGTCGCCCTCGGCCTGGAAGACGTCCTTGGCCTGGGCGAGGCCGCCGCCGTCGATGGGGCGGAACTCGGCCGGCGCGGTCGGCGCCTGCGGGCAGCGCAGCACCCGGATGTTCTTCTTCTTGGCGAGCGCCTCGACCGCGCCCTCCTCGTAGTCCGGGGCCACGATGACCTCGGTGAAGATCTCGGCGACCTGTTCGGCCATGGCGACGGTGACCGGCTGGTTGACGGCGATCACGCCGCCGAAGGCGGACAGCGGGTCGCAGGCGTGGGCCTTGCGGTGGGCCTCGGCGACGTCCGCGCCGACCGCGATGCCGCACGGGTTGGCGTGCTTGATGATGGCCACGCACGCCTGGTCGGTGCCGTGGTCGTAGGCGGCGCGGCGGGCGGCGTCGGTGTCGACGTAGTTGTTGTACGACATTTCCTTGCCGTGCAACTGCTCGGCCTCGGCGAGGCCGCCGCAGCCGCCGGTGTACAGGGCGGCGGCCTGGTGCGGGTTCTCGCCGTAGCGGAGCACGTTCTTGCGCTCGTAGGTGACGCCGATGAAGCCGGGGAAGTCCGCGCCGTCGGACGCGTAGTCGGCGGCGAACCAGGAGGCGACGGCCGTGTCGTAGGCGGCGGTGTGCTGGAACGCCTCGGCGGCCAGGCGCTTGCGCTGGTCGAGGTCGAAGCCGCCGTCGGCGGCTGCGGCGAGCACCTGCGGGTAGCGGTCGGGGTTGACGACGACGGCCACCGACGGGTGGTTCTTGGCGGCGGCGCGGACCATGGACGGGCCGCCGATGTCGATCTGCTCCACGCACGCGTCGGGGTCGGCGCCGGAGGCGACGGTCTCCTCGAACGGGTACAGGTTGACGATGACCAGCTCGAAGGGCTCCACGCCCAGTTCGGTGAGCTGTTCGCGGTGGTCGGCCAGGCGCTGGTCGGCGAGGATGCCGGCGTGTACGCGCGGGTGCAGCGTCTTGACCCGGCCGTCCAGGCACTCGGGGAACCCGGTCAGCTCCTCGACCTTGGTCACCGGCACGCCGGCCGCGGCGATCTTCCCGGCCGTCGAGCCGGTCGAGACGAGTTGGACGCCCGCCGCGTGCAGGCCGCGTGCCAGCTCCTCCAGGCCACTCTTGTCGTAGACGCTGACCAGCGCGCGGCGGATGGGCCGCTTCGTACCTTCGACGGTCACGGGATTCTTACCTTTCGTCCCTCAATGCGGTAGCCGTGTCGGGCCAGGCGCCCCACGACATCGACGAGCAGCCTGCGCTCGATTTCCTTGATCCGCTCGTGCAGAGCGGCCCCCCCGTCTTCGTCGTCCTCATCCCGGACCTCGACCACGCCCTGGGCGATGATCGGTCCGGTGTCGACCCCGTCGTCGACGAAGTGGACGGTGCAGCCGGTGACCTTGGCGCCGTAGGCGAGCGCGTCGCGCACCCCGTGGGCGCCCGGGAAGCTCGGCAACAGCGCGGGGTGCGTGTTGACGATCCGCCCCCCGAAACGGGCCAGGAACTCCGGGCCCACGATCTTCATGAAGCCAGCCGAGACCACCAGGTCGGGTTCGTACGCGGCGGTCGCCGCGGTCAGCGCGCGGTCCCAGTCGGCGCGGCTGGCGTGGTCCTTCACCCGGCACACGAAGGTCGGCAGGCCGGCCCGCTCGGCACGCTCAAGCCCCGCGATGTCGCTCCGGTCGGCGCCCACGGCCACGATGGCGGCGCCGTAGCCGTCCGGGTCGGCGGCGATCGCGTCCAGCAGTGCCTGGAGGTTCGTACCGGAGCCGGAGACCAGGACCACGAGCCGGGCGGGGCGGCCGTCGGCGCGCGGCGGGGCGACGGTCAGCGCGGCGCTCCCGGCGGCCGGGGCCTGCTCAGCGGTGGCCAGGGCCTGCTCGGCGGCGGGCCCGTCGGCGGTGGCCCGGGGTGCGGAGGCGGCGGGGGCCGCGGAGGCGGTCGGGGCGTCGGCGCGGTCGGCACCGGCCGACGCGGAGGGGGGCGGGGCGGCCACAGCGGGTCTCTCTCTCGTGGTTCGCGCACGGTGCCGCACGCGAAATGCGGGGTCCGCACGCGGGGTGCAGCGGGTCTTGCAGGTCACGCGGGTCTTGCGGGTCACGCGAACGGGGTGGTGCGGGATCTTGCGGGTCGTACGGGGTCTGCGGTCCTGCGGGGGCCGCGGCGGCTCGGCCGGATCGGATCGGCCGGTACGGACCGGGCCCGGCCGGTGGACGCGGCGGGTCCGCGGGGGCCGGGCGGCCCGGTTGGCCCGCGCGGGCTGGTGCCGGTCCCGGCCCCGACGGGCGGATGCGTACGGGGCGGGGCGGAGGAACGGGTGGGGCGAGGTGGGCGGAGCGGGTGGAGCCGGTGGAGCGGTTGATCGGGCGAAGCGGTCGGATCGGGCGGAGCGGATGTGCAGGGGCTGAGGCTGGGGCGAACTGTGGCGAACCGGGGCGGTCCGAGTGGACGGGGACGCTCTCGGGCGACCCGGGACGGGCTGGGGCGGACAGGGACGGACGGGCCCGGCGGGGCCGGCCGCCCGGTTGGTCACCGAGCCACTGGCCGGTGGTTGACCTGGCCTTTCCACCGCCTTTCCACCGCCAGCAAGGCTTTGTACGGTCGTACGAGATCGCGGAACACAGAATTCCAGGGAACTCTACGAAGCGATCGACCGTCGGCAACGATACCGGCACACGGAACGGCCCCCACGGGACGGGGGCGCGCGCGGGAGGTAGCGTCTGGACTGCGAATCCGCCGGGAAAACCGGAGGATCCGCCCCGGAGGCCCGGGAAAATCACCGGATGTCCGGGGCCGGCAGGGGCGGGGCCGTGCGGATCGATCGGGGGATTCGCTGATGACGTGGGAACCACAGTCCCGCCCGCGCCCAGGCCGGCCGGGGACCGCCGGGCCACCAGGCCCGGCACGCGGGACGACGACACAAGGGGAAGACACACTCCACATGCCGGACCCATGCCGCCGCGCGGCTCACCGCTTCCCACAGTCCTCCGTCCGCAGCGGGGGGACGCGATGAGGTACGCCGACACGCCCCGCGTCGCGCCGCTCCTGCGCGACCAGCGGCCCCCGTCGTCGGCCGCCTCCCCGGGCGACGACCGGGACGGCCGCCCGCAGGCGCAACAGCCACACCAGCCGCACCAGCCGCAGGACGCACAGCCGGGCCAGCGGCCCGGCCAGGCGTCCGGTCAGGCGCCCGCGGCGCCGGGCGCGGGCCGGGGGCCCGAGGACCCGCGCGGTAGCGAGCCGGTCGGCGGCCGTCGCGAGGACGAGCAGCCCGCCGCTTCCGCCGGCCAGGGCGGCCCGCACGCCGGCCCGAGCGGCCCGGCCGACGACCCGCGCGGCAGCCAGGACGGCACGCCCGCCGGCGGCCGAGACGGCGGCTCCGACAGCGGCGCCGCCGGCGAGGGCCAGCCGCCGGCCACCCCGCAGACCCCGGGC